>CBDTZF010000460.1:0-2134 GCA_965364825.1 uncultured Rhodocyclaceae bacterium
GCCTGCACAGCCCGCGCTTTCGAAACATCGTCGGTGGGCAGATTCGTCGCCTTGCTCCGTTACGCCTCCAGCGTTGATTCGGGCTGATATTCGAAGATCGCGCGAACAGCTCGATGCGCGCGACGACCTTTACTCTAAAGACAAAAAGACAGTTGCTTGCATGGATCACGCGACAGCTATCTTGACGAGCTTCGGTTTCCTCCATTGTCGTCCCAGCCGGACTCATATAAACTAAGTCTAGTAAACTAAACTGGTTTGAGGCTGATATGCACACCTACAATATTCACGAGGCCAAGACCCATCTGTCGAGATTGGTCGAGCGGGCGGCCAAGGGTGAATCCTTCGTCATTGCCAAGGCGGGGAAACCGATGGTCAAGGTGATCGCGCTCGATGCGCCGGAGCCGTCGGAGGTCAAGCGGTTTGGATTTTTGGCCGGCCAGATCGAGGTTCCAGACGATTTCGATACGATGGGCAGCGAAGAAATTGCAGCGCTGTTCGAAGACGGCGCATGAAGCTGCTGCTCGATACGCATCTGCTCCTTTGGGCCGCCGGAAACTGCGAGCGGCTACCGTCCGATGCGCACCGCCTCATGGCTGATCCGAGCAACGCGTTGCTGTTCAGTGTGGTCAGCCTATGGGAAGTCGTCATCAAGCGCGGATTGAAGCGGGCGGACTTCCAGGTCGATGCGCGGCTATTACGCCGCGGCCTCATAGACAACGGCTATTGCGAACTGCCGATCCTGAGCGAACACGTGGTCGCCATCGACGTCTTGCCGCCGATTCACAAAGACCCATTCGATCGGTTGTTGATTGCTCAGGCCATGGTCGAGGGGATCACCTTGCTGACCAGTGACGCGACAGTGGGGCGCTATCCGGGACCCGTGCGTTTGACGTAACGGCAGGGCGGATGAGCCGAAGGCGTTATCCGCCGAATGCAAACTCCATGTGGCGGAAGGCGCTTCGCTTTTTCGCCCTACGCACGCTACTCGGCCAAGACGAGATCCGCAATCACCGCCGCCAGAAAGCGAGCGGCTTCGCCACCCGTCACCACGCGATGATCAAAGCTCAGGCTGAGTGGTATCACCCGATGCACCGCGGGTTTGCCATCGACCGCCAGCACCTGCTCGTGCAAGCGGCCGGCGCCGAGGATGGCGACCGTCGGTGGCATGACGATGGGCGCGGCGTACTTGCCGCCGATCATGCCGAAGTTGGACAGCGTGATGGTATTGCCGCGCAGCTCGTCGGCCGGAATCTTGCGCGCCGCGAGATCCTTGCGCATGCGGTCCAGCCCGTCGCGCAGGTCGGCCGCGTCGCGCTTGGCGACGTCGCGCAGCACCGGCACGAAGAGGCCGTCGTTCTGATCGATGGCGATGCCGACGTCGATTTTGGCGACGATGCGGCGCGCCATGGTGTGACCTTCATACCAGGCGTTGAGGCCGGGCTCGGCGGCACAGCCGGCGACCAGCGCACGCACCAGCCGGATGGTGACGTCGCTGTCGGATTTCCAGGCGTGGATGTCGGCGTCGTCCATCACCGTGGCCGGCGCGACTTCGCTCTGCGCCAGCGCCATGTTCTGCGCCATCGCACGCCGGACGCCGCGCAGGATTTCCGGCGGGCCGGCTTCGGCGAGAATTTTGGCGACGCGTTTGACGTCCGCCGCGGTGATCACGCCGTCGGGGCCGGAGGGTGTCACCATCTCGAGTTCCACCTCCAATTGACGCGCCAGCGCACGCACCGCGGGGATCGCCTTGATGGTGGCTGAGGCGCGGCCGACCATCGCCGGCGCCTCCTGTTTGACCTGCTTGCCGACTTCGACCGAGCCGACCACCGTGCCAGCGTCGCTGTCTTCGCCGGTGCCTTCGAAGCCGACCAGCGGCGCGCCGACATGCACGATCTGCCCGGTCTTGCCGTAGAGTTTTTCGATGCGCCCCGCCTGTGGCGAGGGGATGTCGACGATCGCCTTGGCGGTTTCCACCGACACCAGTTTCTGGTCGACCTTGACTTCGTCACCGACGGCGACATGCCATTCGACGATCTCGGATTCCTGCAAGCCTTCGCCCAGATCGGGCAGTTTGAAGATGGTCATACGCCCTCCAGGGTTTTCCGGACCGCGTCAACGATGCGGTCGACACTCG
>CBDTZF010000461.1:0-2124 GCA_965364825.1 uncultured Rhodocyclaceae bacterium
CCGCAAGCGCGGCCTGCAGGATGTCGGCCGGTGCCTTGCGAAAGCGCCCGCGCCCCTTGCGATGGAAATAGACCGGTGCCGAATGCAGCCGCAGCAATACCGCAGCCGCTTCGACCGCGCCGGGTGAATGGCCGACGTATTCTTCCGCGAAATCGGAAAAATGGAATTCCTCGTCGCCACACACTTCCCACAGAAAATCCACTTCGAGCGCCTCGGCCTCTGCCTCCGCCCGCGTCAGCAGTTCGCTGGCGGCGGGCGAGTCGAAGCGCAGCAACACATGATTGCTTTTGAGTTTGATGCGCTTGCCGTGGGTGTTTTCAATTTGTAGGGAGTTGTCGTTGTCGACAAGAACCGAGCCGCACTTGAAAGTGCCGCTCTCTTCATAGAGCACATGCATCGATAAGACCGAGATGGATCAAGCCGCTCAGTCTACTGGATTCACGCGCGGTGAGGTCGCGCGATGCGCGCGCGCTGGCCCGTGCGAACGCTGCCGTCCGCGGGTTACCGCCAGCGTGTCTTGGCGGGTGTCGTCAGTCACCTGACTGCGCGTGCAATCAAGGTGAGCGCGGGCACGCGGTAGCCGTCGGCCTGTGCAAAGTCAGTCAGGTCGTCGGCCACGGCGGCACGCAGATGTGCCCGGGTGGCCTCGGGTAGGCGCGAAAGCGCTTCGGTCGCACCGCCGGCCAGTGACAGGAACGCGTCCCAGAAGGCGTCGGCGTCGGCGAAGTGGCAGGTGAATGGATGTGGCGTGATCTCGATCGCAGAAAATCCGGCGTGCTGCAATGCAGTTTCGAGCACCCCGCGCTCGCCGAAACGAAACACTGAGGGCCGCTTGATTTTGGGCGGCGGCAGATTTCGCGCAATGCATTGCTGCGCGCGCTCGATTAGCGGCACGCTGCCCGGTGCACCCCACACCGAGAGCACCAGCCGGCCGCCCGGCTTGAGCACGCGATGTACTTCGGCAAGCGCTCGCTCGGGGTGCGGAAAGGCAAACAGACCGAGTCCGAGGGTCGCGCCGTCGAAAGCGGCGTCGCGCAGGCACAGACCTTCGGCGTCGGCGGTGACGAAATCGATCGGCAGCGATCCGTCGACGACGACGGTGCGCGCATGAATAAGCATCGACTCGGCGATGTCGGTGGCGAGCACGCTTCCATTGGGTGCCACACGCGGCGCCAGTGCGCGCGCCAGCAGACCGGGGCCGCTGGCAACATCCAGCCAGTGCTCGCCGGTTTGCGGCGCGGCGATGTCGATCAGCGCGTCCTGCAGGCTGGCGCGCAAGTGCGCCGCGTCGTCATATTGGCGCGCAATGCGATTGAAGCCGGCGCGCTCCATGGCCTTGAAACGAATGGCGTCGAAATCGTCGCTCATGGTCGATCCATCCCCGCGAATTCGAGCACGCCGTCGAGATACTCGCTCCAGCGCGAGAAGCCGTGATCGCCGCCTTCAAGCACGGTCTGGCGTGCACCGGCGTAGCGTGCCACGGCCTCGCGGTAGTCGAGCGTTTCGTCGCCGGTCTCGACCAGCAGCCAATAGCGCTCGGGCCGCGTGATCGCCGGGGCTTCGATGGCTTTCAGCTCATCGACATGCGCAGTCGTAAAATCGAACGGCTTATCGGTGTACAGATTGGTCTGCTGCCCAACGTATGACGCAAGTGTGATGTAGGGCACCACGCTGGGATTGACCATCACCGCACGCAGCCCGTGTTTTTCCGCCAGCGAGGTGGCGTAATAGCCGCCCAGCGAACTGCCGACCAGCGTCGGTGGTGAATCACAACGCTCGATCTGCGCTTCGATGAGTTCTATCGCGGCTTTCGGCGACACTGGCAGTTGCGGGCACCAGAAGCGCTCGCCCAGTCCGCGTGCTTCCATGTGTTCGCGCAGGCGGGAGGCCTTGACCGACTCCGGTGCGGAGCGAAATCCGTGCAGATAAAGAATCATCCCCACATGCTACCGCAGGGGCGGCTGTTTTTGATCAGCCGCCGTTCCAGCTCACCCAACCGGTCTGCCAGGACAGCAGCACGAAAATGCCGAACACGATGCGGTACCACGCAAAGGCGATGAAACTGTGATTCGCAACGAAGTGGATGAAGGCCTTGACCGCGATCATCGCGGCGATAAACGAAAA
>CBDTZF010000462.1:0-2117 GCA_965364825.1 uncultured Rhodocyclaceae bacterium
TGCCCGACGAAGAACTGCGCCAGCGTGCGTGCACCGAGTTGCTGCGCCAGGCAGCACAGCATGAAGGCTTGCTCGATGCCGAAGACGGGCCCTCGCCCGACGGTGTGATCAGCGAAGCGGCGGCGAATGCGATCGAAACACTGCTCGAACGCATGATCGTGCTGCCGCCACCCAGCGACACCGCCTGCCGGCGGCACTTCGAGGCGAACAAGGCGAAGTACGCAATCGGCGAGAAAGTGCATTTGCGCCACATCCTGTTCGCGGTCACGGTGGGCATCGATGTCGTCGCCCTGCGTAATCGCGCCGAACATGCGATGCTCGATGTACGCTGTTACAAGGACACTGCGAAGGGCGCAGCGGAAGATCATTTTGCGCAGCGGGCAGGCGAACTGTCCAACTGCCCGAGCGGCGCCCAGGGCGGCGATCTGGGCTGGTTGGAAGACAAGGACTGCGCGCCCGAATTCGCCCGCGAGATCTTCGGCCACAATGAAGTGGGCGTGCTGCCGCGCCTGGTGCACAGCCGCTTTGGCCTGCATGTGGTCGAGGTGGTCGAGCGAACGCCCGGCATCGAGCCGAAATTCGACGCCGTGAAAGGCGCCGTAACTATGTCCTTGCACCAAAGTGCCTATGTCACCGCGCTAAGGCAGTACCTTCAGGTACTCGCCGGCGAAGCGTATATCGAGGGGGTCGATATCGACGCGGCCGATTCGCCACTGGTGCAATAAGGCGGGAATCGCAGCCAGCGCCCGGCACCGCAAGGTGCCGGGCGCCTTTACATTCCTTGACCAGAAACAATCCTCAGTCGGCGTGTTAGACGTACTGTTTCAGGCTTCCGACAGACTCTCGGGCGCCGGCTTCGTCGGGCTGTCGCCGCGGAGCCGCTGGAGCGGGGATGTTTCACGCCAATCGAACGCTTACCGCCAAGATCACCGCCATACTGGTGATCTTCTTTCTGGTCGCAGTCACCGCGATCGGGCTGACTCTGTTCGTCTCGTGGCAACTCGAAGGCGCCTCGGCCGCAGTCAACGACGCCGGTAGCCTGCGCATGCGCACTTACCGCATCGCGCACCAGCTTGGCCATCCACCCGCAGACGCGTCGGCAGGCACCCAGTACGACGCGCGCTTGAGCCGCGAAATCGGGCAGATCGACACCATTCTCGACGACCTTGTGCACGGCAACCCCGAGCGCCCGCTGTACATTCCGCGCGACGCCGGCATCCCCGACGACGTTGCATCACTGGCGCACCTGTGGCAGCAGCGCATCCGCCCGACGCTGGCCGGATACGTCGGGCAGGCAGCGATGGCCAGCGAACATGCGGCCAGCTTCGACCCGATCGCCGAAGATTTCGTCAGCCGGATCAATGCCACCGTACTCAAGATGGAAGTGAGCTACGCAAACAGCATCCGCGTGCTGCGTACCTTCCAGTTCCTGCTGGTCGTGCTCGCGGTGATCGGCACGATTGTCCTGCTGCGTTTTTTCTTCTTGCTCGTGGTCCGTCCGGTCGCGACGCTCGGCGAAGGGCTGCGCCGCATCAGCGAGGAAGACTTCACCATGCGTGTGCCGGTGCACACGCGGGACGAATTCGGCAAACTGGCCGCGGGTTTCAACACCATGGCCGGGCACCTCGAGGACCTCTACACGACGCTCGAGCAGCGCGTGGACGACAAGACCCGCACGCTCACCGCGAAGAACCACGAGCTGGAAATCCTGTACTCAATTGGCGCCTTCCTGCGCGCGCCGACAGACATCGATTCGCTGTGCCGAGGTTTCCTCGACCGCGTGCGGATTGCGATGGGCGCCAGCGCGGGCTCGGTGCGGCTGCTCGACGCCGGATCGGAAAACCTGTGTATCACCGTCGACTCCGGTATCGACAAGGCATTTCGCGATCACGAAGCGGTACTGCCATGCGGCGAATGCCTGTGCGGCGAGGCGACCCTTCGCAATATCACACTGGTCGCGAATGTCGCCGATGGCACGGCGAGGCTGACCCGCGACACCTGTCGGCAGGCGGGCTATCAAGGGGTCGCTGCCGCCTCCATCAGCGTGAGTAAAAAGCCGATCGGCGTGTTCAATCTGTTTTTCAAACAGCCCCACACGCTGGCCGAATCTGAACGCA
>CBDTZF010000463.1:0-2108 GCA_965364825.1 uncultured Rhodocyclaceae bacterium
GTCCGGGTCGGGATTGGAGAGCCATGCCGTGGGCGCCGCGGTGACCTGTAGACCCGCCGCCTCGAAGGCCGCCTGCGCGCGCGGCATGTGCGCGGCATGGGTGACCAGTGTGATGCGCTCAATGCCGGCGGCGCGCAGCAACTGCGCCGAGGCGGTGGCATTGTCGCGGGTGTCGCGCGAGCTGACTTCGGTCCACCGTACCGGCACGCCGAAATCGTCACGCAGTGCGTCGCACATCATCCACGCTTCTGGCGTGCGGCTCTCCGGCGCGCCACCCGACACCAGCACCGGCAAGCCCGTCGCTTTGGCGAGGCGCGCACCGTAGCGCACGCGCTCGAGCGCCAGCGCATTGAGCGTGCTGCCGCCGTATTCGGGCGCGTAGCTGCGTGTGCCGGCACCCAGAATAACGATCGCCTGGGTGCGGCGCACCGCCTCGAGACTCACCGGCGGCGTCGTTTCGAGCGGCCCGGCGATCAGGTTCACGGTGAATGGCACGCTCACCACGAGCGCATAAAGCCAGCCCAGCCAGGCCATCCAGCGCGCCCGCGCGACCAGCAGGCCAAAGCCGATGAGCAGCAGCGGGCCGCCCGGCGGCAGGATCAGAAACGCGGCAATCTTTTTCGCCCAGAAGGCGAACAGGGGTAAATCGATCGGCATGAGACGTTGTCGTTGGTGAAGGGCGCCCGTATTATCATTCACTATGTTGACCAACACCGGGTTTTATCTTCCGGCCACCTTCATGACCCATGGTTATGACGCAATCCAGCGTTTCGGCCGGTCTGTCGACCCGGCGCGGACTGCAAAGGAGACTTGACGATGAGCGCGCGTGAGTGGATTTTCGTCGTCATTGCGGTGCTCGCGGTGTATCTCGTCTTCCAGCTCATTCGCGCCATGCAGGCCAAGGAGCCACCGGCCCCGAGCAAACCGCTGGCAGTCATCAGGCCCGCGTCGGCCGCCACAAGTGACGGTGAGGATGCAGATGATGCCGACGATGCAACGGAGGCCGTCTTATCCGCTCGCTCGCATGCGCCGCCCGCGCCGGCACTGCCCGTTGATGCCGCGCGCAAGCCGCCACTGGCTGCGGAAAAGGCGCCCGAAGATTTTGCGCTGGCGCTCGAAATACGGCAGCTGCGCCGGGACGTCTCGCAGCTGCGCGAGCTGCACGATGTCCAGCGCAGCGAAATCGCCGAGTTGCGCGGCATGCTCGACGGTCAGGCTGCTGTGCTGGCGGCCACGCGCGCCGCGCAAAGCGTTTCGCCGATGTACAGCGAGGCACTGGCTTTGGCACAGCGCGGTATGTCGGCCGATGTGATTGCAGAGCGATGCAGCATTTCCGTGTCCGAGGCCGAGCTGGTGCAATCTCTGGCGCAGGATCCCAGTAAGGATTCGGAGGACAAGGCATGAGTCAACCCGCACCAAAGACCTCGGTGAGGAGTGCATTGCGCGGCACGTTTCTCAAGCGCGCGGCTTGGGCCGGCGTGCTCATCGTCGCCTTGCTGGCGGGCCTGATGTGGCTGGAGCGCTCGCCACCAACGCCTTCAGAAGCGCGTCGGCCGGCTGCGATTGCCGACGCAGCGCCGCCTCCCTACGCCCTGCCACGCGGCGCACCGCTCATGCCGAGCGCCACTGAAGTCGAAAACATGGTTGCCGAGCAGACTCAGGACGGCGAGGACACGCCGGCCGCCCCGGAACTGACCAGCGCGCCGGTCGTGGCGGACGCGCCCGAGCGCGTCGACGATACGCCAGCGCCCGCGGCCGGTTCGCCCCGGCTCGTGCTCGGGGGCGACAGCGCCCCGTCCGCCGAACAAGACGATGCCCCCGCGGAACCGCCGTCCACGGCGCCTGACGTGAAGCCATCAGCGGGCGCACCGGCACCGAAAATCGAGGCGCCCGCAAAAGCCTCCGACACCGCAAAAGCGCCGGTAAAGGACGGCTATCTCGTTCAACTGGGCGTTTTCGCCTCGCCCGATAATGCGCGTGCGCTGCACGACAAGGTCGAAGCGCTGGGTATCCCGACACGCATCGAGAGCCGCGTCGTCGTCGGTCCGTTCCGCAATCGCGCGCAAGCCAAGGAAGCGCGTGAAAAGCTGCGCACCTCCGGCCTCGGC
>CBDTZF010000464.1:0-2101 GCA_965364825.1 uncultured Rhodocyclaceae bacterium
GGTCCTTCTGGGTACCGGCCTTCGCCGGTACGACGGCCAGGACGCTCCCAACGCTTGACGCAACCTCGGAGCACGTCATTCCGGCGCAGGCCGGAATCCAGAATCCACGCCAGGGTTTGCGTCTACCCCTTGAGTGGCCACGTTCTGGAAACCGCCGAAGTGCTTCCGCGAGGGTCGCCGTTCTACTTCCAAACAGAATGCAGCGCAAAACTAACCAAGCGGTCGCGACAACACCACCTGCGCCTTGTCCTGGGTGAAGCCGAGGCGCGCATAGAACCGGTGGGCGCGTTCGCGTTTGACGTTGGAACGCACGCGCACTGTCGCCACATCCTGGGTGTGCGCCCAATCCGTGACGGCTTCGACGAGGGTTTCGCCGATTCCTTGGCCGCGCTGCCCGGCAGCGACGACGAGCGCCGCGATTTCCACCCACGGCGCGGATTCGACCCGCAGCGCATGAAAGGCATGAATCCAGCCGACCACCTTGGCGTCACGTTCAGCGACCAGCAGCTGGTGGCCGGATTGCGTGCTGAGTGCGGAGACGTGTGCCGCGACCGCATCGGCCGCGACCGGGTAGCCGAGTTCTCCCGACAATTCGCCAATGATCTGGCTGTCAGCTGTGGTGGCGGGTCGGATGATCACGGCTTCCTCGTCTCGGGCCTTACATCGCGCGCCAGCCCGCGCTGTCGCGTACATAGCGGTGATGCGCAAACGGATGAAAATGCGGCTCGTGGCCGAGCCGGCGCAGCACCGTCAACTGCACGGTGTCGTGGGTGATGTCGACCTGGTGGAAAAAGAAACCGTCGGCGGGATGGCGCGAGGAGGTGGGCGAGCCGACGCCGATGCCGATGGCGTGGCGTTTGCCTTCACCTTCGAGCAGCAATGTTTCGGTGCGGTGCAGATGCCCCCACAACAACACGTCCACGCCGCCATCGTCGATCAGCACACGGCGGGCATGGCGGGCGCCGCTCATGCCGCCCTTGTTGCCGCGCTGGCGGGAGGCAAACGGGTGATGCGCCGCGGCCATGCGCAGTTGCCCCGGCGCCGCCTGCGCCAGCCAATGCGCCGCGCGATCGGCATCTTCGGGCCGCAGGCGGCCGGCGCGCCAGGCGAGCCGATCGGTGCTGTCGAGCAGCGTCAGGCGCAGATCGGGCCAGTCGAGGCGCGAGGCGGTGGGGTCGCCGATATGACGATGGTAGCGCCCGCGCGGCGTAAACAGCCGGTGCCAGGGACGAAACAGCGGCATGTCGTGATTGCCGGGGACGGCCAGCCAGTCGCCCGGCAAGGCGTCAAAAAACGCGCGCGCGGCGACGAACTGACTGTTGCGCGCGCGCTGGGTGAGGTCGCCGGTAATCAGCGTCAGCGTGGGGGCGAGCGCGTGCACCGCTGCGAGCAGCACATCGGCCGCGCCCGGATGCTGCGCGCCGAAATGCAGATCGGAGAGGTGGACGATGCGCAGCGGTGTGGCGGTGTCGGTCATGAGCGGCTGGGAGTGACAATCTGTACCGCGTCGGCCTGATAGTGGATTTCCAGCGGCAGCGGGCACTTGATGATCTCGCCGTCGATGGAAACGCGCAAGCGGCGGCGGCGGCGCTTGACGTCGACACACGCGCTGCGCACGGTGACCAGGTCGAAGTTCGGCGCATGGGCAAGGCGGCCGAAGAGCGCGCGCACTGCGGCCATCAGCAGTCGGCGGCGTTTTTGCCGCTGCATAATCACCAGGCCGAGCGCGGAGCCCTCGCAGTGCTGCGAAAAATCGGTATCGATCGAGGCGAGCAGCAAGGGGTTGGCGGCAAAGAACACCGCGCTGGCGCGACCGCTTCGCTCGGCGCCGTCGATTGTCATCTCGAGGTTCAGCACCGGGTAGCGGTTGAACAGCGTCGCCAGCCCCGAGAGCACCGCGGTGACGCGGCTGCGGCCAAGCAGCGCCGTATGACGCTCGCGCGCCGCAATGATGCGGGTGTACAGACCAAAGGCCGCATGGTTGAAAAAAAGCCGCCCATTGATGTCACCGCAGGCGACGCGCCGCGTCTCGCCGTCGATCACCAAGCGGCAAGCGTCGGCCGGTTCGGGCGGAATACCGAGGTGACGCGCGACATAGTTG
>CBDTZF010000465.1:0-2099 GCA_965364825.1 uncultured Rhodocyclaceae bacterium
CGCAACTGCGCGAGCAACTGGTCGGTCGTGGCCGCCGAGCGAGCCCACAACGCGGCGAGTTCGCTACGCATGCGCTCGATCGTCTCCAGCCGCGCGCTGTGCGCCAAAGCCGCCTTGCGTTGCGCCGCCGCTTCGGCCGGCAGGTTGTCGGACTGCACAAGCCGCCGCAGTTCGCGCGCCTTGAGCTGGAAGGTTCCACCGTGCTTGCGGCGCAGCGTGTCGACCTCTTCATGATAAATGCGTTTGAGCGACCGCATGTAGCGCGTCATCACATCATGACGATGGGTGATGATGGCCTGCAGCATCTCGCCGTCGGGCACCTTGCGTGCCTCGCCAAAGCGTGGCGTCGGAATAACTTTTTTTGCTTTCGCCAGACCCAGCATCTGCAGCAGGCAGATATACATCCAGCCGATGTCGAACTCGTACCACTTCGCCGACAGTTTGGCCGAGGTGGCAAACGAGTGATGATTGTTGTGCAACTCCTCCCCGCCAATGAGAATGCCCCATGGCACGAGATTGCGGGAGGCATCGACACAGTTGAAGTTGCGATAACCCCAGAAGTGCCCGACACCATTGATCACGCCCGCGGCGAAGAACGGAATCCACATCATCTGCACCGCCCAGATGGTGATGCCGGCGGCACCGAACAGCAGGACGTCGATCACCAGCATCAAAACTAGGCCAACAAAATTATTGCGGTAGACGTTGCGCTCGACCCAGTCGTTCGGCGTGCCGTGACCGTAACGATCCAGCGTTTCCTTATTCTTCGCCTCCGCCTGATACAGCTCGGCGCCTTCCCACAAGACCTTCTTCAACCCAAGCACCTGCGGACTGTGCGGATCGTCCGCAGTCTCGCATTTGGCATGATGCTTGCGGTGAATGGCCGTCCATTCCTTGGTGATCATGCCCGTTGTCAGCCACAGCCAGAAACGGAAGAAATGGCTCGGTAGCGGGTGCAGATCCAGCGCGCGGTGCGCCTGATGGCGGTGCAGATAGATGGTGACCGAAGCGATGGTCACATGGGTCAGACCCAGCGCAACCAGCACGTAGCCCCACCAGGGTAGATCAATGAGTCCGGAAAGCATGCTTGGGCGTTGCCTCGAAAAAATGGTTACAAGATTATACGTGACAGCGCGGGCGGGTTAGCGCCGGTTGTGAAAACTGCGGTCAGTGCGCCCTCGCCACTGGCAGGTGGCGAATCCGCCGCGCGGCGTCGAAATCGCGCTGCCAGTTATCGAGATAGGCGCGCGCAATACGGCGCTGGCTATACAGAATCAGCACGTTTTCCGCGTTCTTCCGCGCCGCCGACCAGGTGAGATTGTAAGAGCCGGTGACGACAATGGCGTCACTCTCCGCGGCATCGATCAGCAACACCTTGTTGTGCGCCGACTTGTAGCGAGCGTCGAGCGCCACTGACACGCCCGCGGCGAGCAATAAGGGCAGCGCATTCTTGCCGCGCCTGTGCATTCTATCGTCCACCAGCACCGCCACCTTGACACCGCGCCGATGTGCGGCGATCAACGCTTTCGCGATCGATTGGCGCGTAAAGATGAAACTCTGCACATGCACGCTATGCCGTGCGCCATCGATCAGCGCAATCAATCGCGGCTCGACCGGGTCGTGCGGCGAAAACAAGACTTCCACCCGCCCCTCGGCAGCAACCGGGCCTGTCGCCGCCACGGCGGGGAGCGCAAGGCACACGGCGACCACGATGAAAAAGTGCCGCAAGCTCAAGCTCTGCACACCATACGAGCCGCGAAGAAACCGTCGGTGCCATGGTCGAGCGGGTTCAGATGCAGCGTGTCACGCCCATCGTCAGGCAAATTCACACTTTGACGAGCCAGTACCGGCGCGGCAGATTCGAGAATAAAACCGGGTTGCGCTGCAAGAAAGGCATCGACCACAGCCTCGTTCTCCGCCGCCAGCACGCTGCAGGTGGCGTACACCAGCACGCCGCCGGGCCGCACCAGCCGCGCCGCGGCGGCGAGGATGGACGATTGCGCCGCAGCATGCGCGGCGATGTCGTCACGCGATTGACGCCATTTCAGATCGGGCCTGCGGCGCAAGGTGCCCAGACCGCTGCACGGCGCATCGACCAG
>CBDTZF010000466.1:0-2098 GCA_965364825.1 uncultured Rhodocyclaceae bacterium
ACGTGCTGCGCCGGATCATCCGCCGCGCCATTCGTCATGGCTACAAGCTGGGTGCACGCGCACCGTTTTTCCACACGCTGGTGGTCAATCTGGTGCGCGAAATGGGTGAAGCCTATCCGCAACTTGTCCACGATCAGGCGCGCATCACGGATGTGCTGCGACAGGAGGAGCGGCGCTTCTTTGAAACCATCGAGCATGGTATGACCATCCTCGAAGGCGAGCTCAGTGCGATGGCAGCGCGCGGTAGCAATGTGTTCGATGGCGAAACCGCGTTCAAGCTGCACGATACCTATGGTTTCCCACTCGACCTCACGGCGGATGTGTGCCGCGAGCGCGGCATGACCGTCGATGCCGACGCCTTCGACACCGCGATGGCACGCCAAAAATCGCAGGCGCGCGCAGCGGGCAAGTTCAAGATGGCGCAAGGACTTGAGTACGAAGGCGTCAAAACGCAGTTTCATGGTTACGACACGCTCTCGCACGAAGGCCGCATCACCGCGATCTACCGCGATGGCGCGCCGGTGGAGCGGCTGTTGCCGGGCGAGGAGGGTGTGGTGGTACTCGATCACACGCCGTTCTATGCCGAATCCGGCGGGCAAGTGGGTGATCGCGGGGAACTGAGCAGAGGCGGCGCCTGCCTCACGCTGTTCCGGGTGAGCGATACGCAGAAAATCCAGGCCGACGTCTTCGGCCATCACGGTGTTGTGATCAATGGCGAGATGGTTGTAGACGACAGTGTCGCCGCTGAAGTCGATGCCGCCGCGCGTGCGGCCACGGTGCGCAATCACTCCGCCACCCATCTCATGCACAAGGCATTACGCGAAGTGTTGGGCAGCCATGTGCAGCAGAAAGGCTCACTTGTCGACGCCGACAAGACACGCTTCGACTTTGCGCACAATCAGCCCATGCGTGCGGAAGAAATTCGCGAGGTCGAACGCCGCGTGAATCGCGAAATTCTCGGCAACGCTGCGACCGACGCGCGCGTCATGGCGTTGGATGATGCGCAAAAGGCCGGTGCGATGATGCTGTTCGGCGAGAAATACGGTGACGAAGTGCGCGTGCTCAGTATCGGCAGTTCAAAAGAACTGTGCGGCGGCACGCACGTGGCACGTACCGGCGACATCGGTTTGTTCAAGATCGTGTCCGAAGGCGGTGTGGCGGCGGGCGTGCGCCGCGTCGAGGCAGTCACGGGCGAGGGTGCGGTGGCCTGGGTGCAGGCGCAACAGGCGTTGCTCGATGCCGCTTCGGCTTCGGCGCGCACGCCCGCAAACGAGTTGCCGGAGCGCATCGCTCAGATGCAGGACAGCGTCAAAACGCTCGAGCGGGAACTGACGCGGCTCAAATCGCAACGTGCGGCGAGCGCCGGCGACGATCTGGTGAGCCGCGCGGCCGATGTCAAAGGCGTCAAGGTGCTGGCGGCCACGTTGGACGGCGCCGACGTCAAGGCGCTGCGCGAGACGATGGACAAGCTCAAGGATAAACTCGGCAGCGCCGCGATCGTGCTGGCATCGGCGGCGGAGGGCCGGGTGACGCTCATCGCCGGTGTGACTAAAGACGTGATCGGTAAGGTCAAGGCCGGCGAGTTGGTCAACTTCGTTGCTCAGCAGGTCGGCGGCAAGGGCGGTGGTCGCCCCGATATGGCGCAGGCCGGTGGATCACAGCCGGAGAACTTGCCCGCCGCGCTGGCAGGCGTGGCGGCGTGGGTGGAATCACAACTGTGAACGGCGGCCGACGTGCGTTTTGAACCGGATCACTGGCGTTACTGCCCGCGTTGCGGCGGCCCGCTAGCCGATGCGCATATCGGCGACTTGCCGCGGCGCGTCTGCCCGGCCGAGGGGTGTGACTTCACCGCCTGGGGCAACCCCGTGCCGGTGGTCGCAGCGCTCATCGAATGCGTTGATCGTGACGGGCAGATGCTGCTGGCACGAAACGCCGAGTGGCCGGAAGGCAAGTTTGCGCTGGTGACGGGCTTTCTCGAGCGTGACGAGGCGCCCGACGCCGCGGTGGCGCGTGAAGTGGTCGAAGAGACCGGGCTCACGGTCGAGGCAGTGCATTGGATCGGCAATTACCCCAATCCGAATGAAAACCAGGTGTTGCT
>CBDTZF010000467.1:0-2093 GCA_965364825.1 uncultured Rhodocyclaceae bacterium
CCACGGGTCTTCCTTGAGGAAGCGCAGCGCCACATCAAAGGTCGCGCCACCCCAGCATTCGAGCGAGAACAGCTCGCTGCCGAGTCGCGCGTAATGCGGCGCCACCGCCACCATGTCGCGGCTGCGCATGCGCGTCGCGAACAGCGACTGGTGGGCGTCGCGCATCGAGGTGTCGGTGAGCAGCACGCCCGGCTGTTCGCGCATCCAATCTGCGAAGCCCTTCGCGCCTAGCGCCTTGAGCCGGTCACGACTGCCCGGTGGCGGCGCTTTAACCAGATCACACTCCGGCAGGCGCGCGTCGGCAGGAGGCACGGCGGGGCGCGGCCGCCCTTTCATCTCCGGATTGCCGTTGACGGTGACTTCACCGAGGAAGTTGAGCAGACGGGTCGCACGGTCGCGTCGCTGCGTAAATTCGAGCAATTCGGGGGTGTCGTCAATGAAACGGGTGGTGCATTCGCCCGCGACAAAGGCCGGATGGGCGATGACGTTTTCGAGGAAAACGAGGTTGGATGACACCCCGCGGATGCGGAATTCGCGCAACGCACGGTCCATGCGGCCGGCGGCTTCTGCCGCGGTATTGCCCCAGGTGGTGACCTTGACCAGCAGGGAGTCGTAGTAGGGCGTGATCACGGCGCCCGCGTAGGCCGTGCCGCCGTCGAGGCGCACACCCAGACCGGCCGCGCTGCGGTAGGCGGTGATGCGACCGTAGTCTGGCGCGAAGCCGTTCTCGGGGTCCTCGGTGGTGACGCGGCATTGGAGCGCGTGGCCGTTGAGGCGAATGGCCTCTTGTGGCGGCACCATGCTCTCCGGCGAGCCGATGCGCGCGCCTTCGGTGATGCGGATCTGGGCTTTGACGATGTCGATGCCGGTGACTTCTTCAGTCACCGTATGCTCGACCTGAATGCGCGGATTGACCTCGATGAAGTAATAGGCGCCGCTATCCACATCGATGAGGAACTCGACCGTTCCGGCATGCGTATAATCGGCCACGCGCGCCAGACGCAGCGCCGCGTCGCACAAGCCGGCACGGGTCGCGTCATCCAGATAGGGCGCCGGCGCGCGCTCCACCACCTTCTGGTTACGCCGCTGGACCGAGCAGTCACGCTCGAACAAATGCACCGCGCCGCCGTGGAAGTCGGCCAGAATCTGCACCTCCACATGGCGCGCCTTCCGTATCAGTTTTTCGAGGTACACCTCGTCGTTGCCGAAGGCGCTGAGCGCTTCGCGGCGTGCGCTCTCCATCGCCGGCGCAAGCGCCGCTTCGTCCTCGACCACGCGCATGCCGCGGCCCCCACCGCCCCAGCTTGCCTTAAGCATCATCGGATAGCCGACGGTCGCCGCCGCTTGCTTGGCACCTTCGATGTCGTGCGGCAGCGCGCCAGTGGCGGGCACGACGGGCACGCCCGCGGATTCGGCGAGGGCGCGCGCCGACACCTTGTTGCCGAGGCTTCGCATCACCGCCGCACTCGGCCCGATGAAGCGTATGCCGGCGTCCACGCACGCCTGCGCGAAGTCCGGATTCTCCGACAGAAAACCGTATCCCGGATGAATCGCATCGACCTCGGCCTCAAGCGCGATTCGAATGATGTCCTTGATGTCGAGGTAGGCACCAACCGGCTTCTTGCCGTTTCCAACCAGATAGGCCTCGTCCGCCTTGAAGCGATGCAATGCCAGCCGGTCTTCGCGGGAGAAGATGCTGACGGTGCGAATCTTCATCTCCGACGCCGCCCGGAAGACGCGGATCGCAATTTCGGAACGATTCGCAACGAGGATACTTTTGATCGGTGTCATGCCGGTTTTCCCACGAGTGGTGAGTTGAGTGCAAAGGTCGATGCCGAAGCTTACGCCATGATTTTCCCGGCGTGGCGCGACGTCTCACGATCGGACGACGGGGGCGGATCCGGCACCCCGGCGTCGTATCAAGGGGTCGTCCGGATGAAGAGCAGTTCAAAAATGGGGTTACGCCGCCATAACGGTCACGCGAGTGGCCGCAACGAACCCTGGATACCAACGATCGAACCTACTGCCGAGACGTCGTTCGATCCCCTCGGCACGAACCTGAAGCAGACCGTGCGCGCCCATTCTTGACCATC
>CBDTZF010000468.1:0-2071 GCA_965364825.1 uncultured Rhodocyclaceae bacterium
GTCAGCGCACTGCTCCAGCCCTGCGCTTCGGCGGGCGGCTCGATGAGAATCTGGCGCGCCCGCAGCGCACGCTTGACGCCTTCCCATGCAAAGGGTTGCTGAAACAGCCGGTTGGCATCGAGGATCAGATAGCCGCCGTTGGCACGATGCAGTGCGCCGGCGCGGATCAGGTTGTAGTTGGTGACCATCGTGCCCATTTGCGCGATGTGCTCGATGCGCCCGATGAGATTGCCAAAACCGGGGTTGTCCTCGCACACCACCGGCGCGCCATCGAGTTTGCCGTTGTGCACCAGCAGGTTGACCTGATAGCGATGGAAGCGGATGGCGTTTTCGTCATCTTCCACCGTCTCTTCTTCCTCGCCGGGGCTCTGCCAGTCAGCGCCGGTTTCGAGCAGGTCGCGGCGCACCGTGGCGAGAAATGCGGTGATGTCGGGGTTGTCGTCGTATCGCGCCTCGAGCGGCCCGAGCAGATACTTGATCGCAGGCGTGAGCGCCTCGACCACGGCACGCTTGAACGCCTCACGCAGCTCGCGACGCCAGCCGGGAAACTTGTCGAGCAGATCGCCGAGTTGCTCGCTGAAGCGCTTGACGTTTGCCTCGATCTCTTTACGTTCGGCCTTGGGCACGGCCTCATAGTCCTGCGGCGACATCGGTTCATCGTTGCGTACCGGTGCAAAAACATAGCCTTCCGGCGTGCGCAGCAGCGAGAGCTTCACTTCGGCGCTCGCCACACCAATTTCGCGCAGCGCCGTTTCCTCGCGCAATTTGTGCGCCTCGTGCAAGGCCTCCATACGGCTGCTGTGGCTTTCGGCGTCGAGCGCGGCGTCGACCGCCGAGCCAATGTCGCGCAGCAGCATCTGCATGTCGTGGCGCAGCGCCGCGCCCAGCCCCGCCGGCAATCGCAGCAATCGCGGGCGCAGCGGATCGTCGAAGTTGTGCACGTAGCACAGGTCTTGCGGCACCGGGCGCTTCGCCGCCAGTTCTTCGAGCACGCGCCGGACCGTGGCGTGACGGCCGCTGCCCGGCTCACCCAGTACAAAAACGTGGTAACCGGGTTGGCGCATCGCCAGCGCAAAGCGCAGCGCTTCTTCGGCGCGACCTTGTCCGAGACCTTCATACAGCTCGGCGAGCGAGTCCGTGGTCTCGAATCCGAGGGTGACGGGATCGCAGCGGGTAACAAGCTTGCCCGCGGGAAGGGGACGAACTTCGGGCTCCGTTTTGTTGCGCACTTCGGCCATCTTGTTGTTCTCCGTGGGCCAGCGTCAGGGATGGTTCGCAGAAGCTCAGCACTGGCATGTCGCCTTCGCAACGCGTGTTGCCGACGTCGACTTCTGGCCTGAATCTACTATGAACACGCGCGCGCTGGTGCGATGCGACGGCCGTTGATCGGGCAATCGACCAGAGGATTGTCAAAGGCCTGCGGCCTGCATCCGCGCGACGGTGGCTCAGGAAAACGGAAAGTGAAGCACATTCAAACCACAATGAGACACATCTGGAAGCGTATGAAAAAAGCGCCTGCCTGCTGGCGAGCAGGTGGCGCTTTAAGATGAGATGTGGCGCGATGAACGATGACTTACGCTGGTATTCCGACAATCACGCTGGACGCTTTGAAGATCGCCGAGGCCGTCTTGCCTGGGGCCAATCCAAGCGTATTACTGCTTTCGTTGGTGACGATGGCGACGACGGAGCCTCCACCCGTCAGGTCGATCACCACTTCGGTATTGACCGCGCCAGGCTGAACACGAGCGACCGTCCCGGATAGACGGTTACGCGCCGAGAATCGCACTCCGTCATCATCCGTCACGATGATGACGAACGAGGATTTCACCAGGGCAAAGGCTTCGGAGCCCACTTGCAGGCCCAAGCCGTCCGCGCTTTCGTGGGTGACGGTGGCAACGATTTTATGGCCGCCAGTCACCTCCAGTTCGATTTCATCGTTCACTGCTCCGTGTTTCACCTGGGTGACCTTCCCCAGGAATTGATTGCGTGCACTCGTCTTCATACTCATTCTCCATATTGTCAGGAAATCGTCGGCAAGGCCGTCATTCAACCAGCGGCTTGCCACCCGGAT
>CBDTZF010000469.1:0-2070 GCA_965364825.1 uncultured Rhodocyclaceae bacterium
GCATACGCCCTGCCGCCCATGCGCGGCTAAAACTCGCTATCCTGTGGCCCCGACTCCTGACGCCCGACCGTTCACCCGACACCGCGCATGGCCACCCGTTCTACTTACGATGAATCCTCCTTTCGCGTCCTCAAGGGACTCGAACCCGTGCGCGAGCGGCCGGGGATGTACACCCGCACCGACTCGCCCGCTCACATCATTCAGGAAGTCATCGACAACGCCGCCGACGAGGCGCTGGCCGGTTCGGCCAAGCTGATTGCGGTCACCGTGCATCGTGACGGCGCGATCTCGGTGGCCGACGACGGCCGCGGCATTCCGGTCGGCCTGCATCCCGAGGAAGGCGTGCCGGTGGTGGTGCTGGCCTTCACCCGTCTGCATGCGGGCGGCAAGTTCGACAAGCGTGTGGGCAACAGCGCCTACGCGTTTTCGGGCGGTCTGCATGGCGTCGGCGTGGCGGTCACCAACGCGCTGTCGCAGCGCATCGAGGTGGAGATCAAACGCGACGGCCAGGTGCACCAGATCGTATTTGCCGACGGCGGCGAGCGTATCGGTCCGCTCGAGGTGGTGGGCGAATGCGGCAAGCGCAACACCGGCACCACGGTCAAGGTGTGGCCCGACCCGAAATACTTCGACGCCCCCAAAGTACCCAACACGGAATTGGTGCGCCTGCTGCGCTCCAAGGCGGTGCTGCTGCCCGGCGTGGAAGTGCGCCTCGACATCGAACAGCCCGACGGCAGCAGCGCGCGCACCCAATGGCACTACCCCGGCGGGCTGGAACAGTATCTGGGCGAACAGGCGGGTGACAGCGAACCGGTCGCGCCGCTGTTCACGGGCGAAAAATACGCCGACAGCGAGGACGATACCTTTGCCAACGGCGAGGGCGCGGCGTGGGTATTCGGCTGGTTCGATCCCGCCATTGCCTCAGAATCCTATGTAAACCTCATCCCCACGGTGGCCGGCGGCACCCATGAAGCCGGGCTGCGCGCCGGCGTGTTCGACGCCATCAAGAGCTTCATCGAGCATCACGCGCTGCTCCCGCGCGGCCTCAAGCTGCAACAGGACGACGTCTGCAACCGCATGAGTTACGTCCTCTCGGCACGCCTGCTCGACCCGCAGTTTCAGGGTCAGGTGAAGGAAAAACTCAACTCGCGCGAAGCCGTGAAACTGGTCTCCGGCATGGTGCGCGATCCGTTCGAAATCTGGCTCAACAACCATGTCGATGCCGGCAAGGCAATCGCCGAGCTGGCCATCCGCGCCGCCACCGCACGACAGAAAAGCGCCAAGAAGGTCGAGAAGCGGAAGTCCTCCGGCGTCGCGATCCTGCCCGGCAAACTGTCCGACTGCGAAAGCGAGGACCTCGACGACAACGAACTCTTTCTGGTCGAGGGCGACTCGGCCGGTGGCAGCGCCAAGATGGCGCGCAACAAGGAAACCCAGGCCATCCTGCCGCTGCGCGGCAAGGTGCAGAATTCCTGGGAAATCGGCGCCGAACGGCTGTATGCGAACAACGAGATTCACGACATTGCGGTCGCTCTCGGCGTCGAAGCGCACCGCGCCGAGGACACGCCTGACCTCTCCGGCCTGCGCTACGGCAAGATCATCATCATGTCCGACGCCGACGTGGACGGCGCCCACATCCAGACCCTGCTGCTGACCCTGTTCTTCCGCCACTTTCCGCATCTCATCGAGCGCGGCCACATCCATGTCGCGCAGCCGCCGCTGTACCGCATCGACGTGCCCGCGCAAGGCAAAAAACGCCCGGCGCGCCGGCTCTACGCGCTCGACGAAGGCGAACTCACCGCCACGCGCGATCGCCTCGCGAAGGATGGCTTCAAACCCGAAGCGATAGAAATCGGCCGCTTCAAAGGCCTGGGCGAGATGAACCCCGACCAGCTCCGCGAAACCACCATGGACCCCGCCACTCGCCGCGTGCAGCCAGTGCACGTGCGCGCCGACGCGCTTGAAGCCACCCACCGCATGTTCACGCTGCTCATGGGCAAGGGCGAAGCGTCGGGGCGACGGGCGTGGATGGAGGAGAAAGGGGATTCGGTTGAGGCGGATGTTTGAGCG
>CBDTZF010000470.1:0-2056 GCA_965364825.1 uncultured Rhodocyclaceae bacterium
ATCAAGACTTGACCCCGTTAAAATTCGACTTTCCGAATTCTCCGATCGCGCGACCCTGCTAAGGTTCGTTTGCGACCACATCATCCAGAGTGCTCATGAATCGATTGACTTCCGCCCTCGCGGCGCTCTCCGCCGACCGCCTGCGCGCAATGCACCGCGGCGTCGAAAAAGAAAGTCTGCGCGTCGATGCCGACGGCAAGCTGGCGTTGACGCCGCACCCGGCCGCGCTCGGCTCGCCGCTCAAGCATCCGAACATCACGACCGACTTCAGCGAATCGCAACCCGAACTCGTCACCGGCGTGCACGACAGCGTGCAGGCGTGCGAGACCGAGTTGACGCAGATTCACCAGGCCGTGTATCACGCGCTCGGCGACGAGATGCTGTGGGTGGCGAGCATGCCGTGCGGGCTGCCGATCGACGAGAACATCCCCGTCGCACGCTTCGGTTCGTCCAACGTCGGACGCGCCAAGAGCGTCTACCGCATGGGGCTGGGGGTGCGCTACGGCCGGCGCATGCAGACCATCTCGGGCATTCACTACAACTGGTCGATGCCGGGACTCGGCGACGACGATTACTTCGGTCTCATCCGCAATTTCCGCCGCCAATCGTTCGTACTGCTGACGCTGTTCGGCGCCTCGCCGGCGGTGTGCCAGAGCTTCGTCGAGGATCGGCCACACGATTTGCAGCGGCTGTCCGAACACACGCTGTACCTGCCGCACGCGACCTCGCTGCGCATGGGCCGACTCGGCTATCAGAGCGACGCGCAGGCGGCGATGGCAGTCAGCTATAACAGCCTGGGCGACTACGCCGGCTCGCTGCTCGGCGCGTTGACGCGCCCGTTCCCGCCCTACGATCGGGTCGGCATCCGCGGCCCCGGCGGCGAGTATCTGCAACTGACGACGAGCCTGCTGCAGATCGAGAACGAGTCCTACGGCACGATCCGCCCGAAGCGCGTCACCCTACCCGGCGAGCGTCCGCTGCACGCGCTGCGCGAGCGCGGCGTCGAATACGTCGAGGTGCGCTTGATGGACCTCGATCCGTTCAATCCGGTCGGCATCGACACCGACACGATGCGCGTCATCGACCTCTTCCTGCTGCACTGTCTGCTCAGCGACAGCCCGCCGGATTCGAATGAGGAGATCGCGCGCATGTCCCGCAACCAGCATCTGGCGGCGGAGCGCGGGCGCCAACCGGGGTTGCAACTGGAGCGGCACGACGGTGAGATTGCGCTGTTCGACTGGGCGCTGGAGATCATTGACGAATGCAAGCCGATCGCCGCTGCGGTCGACGCGGCGCAGGGCGGCACCGCCTACGCGCAGTCGCTTGCCGCCGCGCGCGCGACTTTGATTGCGCCGCAGCGCCTGCCATCGGCACGTGTGCTGGAAGCGATGGCGCGTGACTTCGATCAGTCGTACACCGCCTTCATACGTGCGCAGTCGCTGGGCACACGCGAGGCGCTGCTGCGGCTCCCGTACGGTGACGATCTGGCCCTGCGTTTTCAGGCACTCGCCGATGAATCGGTGCGAGCGCAGCGGTGTGTCGAAAAGAGCGACAGCGTGTCGTTCGAGACCTACCGGCAGCAATTTCTCGCGCCCGAACGGCTCCACCTCTAACCCGCCTCGCCCGCGCAACCGTTTGCGTAGGGCGGGGTCGAACCCTGCCGCTCTACAGTGCGGCTGCGCGCGTTCATCACAACGGCTTCCGGACTGGCGGTGACTCGTGGCGATGGCCCCTGCGTCAGGCGAGTTATTCCTTTTGCCGCGCGTTGATTCCGCCGCCACGTTGCGGGATTAGTCGATTATCTTCATACCGCAGGTTTTAGCAGTGGCACGATCGAACGTCGCAGTGTGGCTGCAACCGGCCTCGTATCCACTGCGCTCGATCAGGCAATCAGCGAAATCTGCCTTGCCTTTCCGAAACACGCGCAGCGCCTTCCACACCGTATCAGCCTGCGCGACGACGATTTCCTTCGTGCGCAACAAGGTCTCCAGCACTTCGTAGAGTTCGCTCTTGGTGGAACCGTAACAGCCCGACAGCACCCACACGAGTTCCACAA
>CBDTZF010000471.1:0-2035 GCA_965364825.1 uncultured Rhodocyclaceae bacterium
CTCGCCGATTCCTTGCTGGGCGGCGTAGTCGCGCACGTCCTGCGTGATCTTCATCGAGCAGAAGTGCGGGCCGCACATGGAGCAGAAGTGGGCCACCTTGGCCGATTCCTTGGGCAGGGTTTCGTCGTGGAATTCGCGTGCCTTGTCGGGATCGAGGCCGAGGTTGAACTGGTCGGCCCAGCGGAACTCGAAGCGTGCTTTTGACAACGCGTTGTCGCGAATCTGCGCGCCCGGGTGGCCTTTGGCCAGATCGGCGGCGTGGGCGGCCAGTTTGTAGGTGATGATGCCTTCCTTCACATCGTTCTTGTTCGGCAGGCCGAGGTGTTCCTTCGGCGTCACGTAGCACAGCATGGCGGTGCCGTACCAACCGATGGTGGCGGCGCCGATGCCGCTGGTGATGTGGTCGTAACCCGGCGCGATATCGGTGGTCAAGGGGCCGAGGGTGTAGAAGGGGGCTTCGTCACACTGCTCGAGTTGCAGATCCATGTTCTCTTTGATGAGGTGCATCGGCACATGGCCCGGGCCCTCGATCATCACCTGCACGTCGTGCTTCCACGCGATCTGGGTGAGTTCGCCGAGTGTTTTCAGTTCGCTCAGTTGCGCTTCATCGTTGGCGTCATAGATCGAGCCCGGACGCAGGCCGTCGCCGAGGCTGAAGGCGACGTCGTAGGCCTTCATGATTTCGCAGATGTCTTCGAAATGCGTGTAGAGGAAGCTCTCCTTGTGATGGGAGAGGCACCACTTGGCCATGATCGAGCCGCCGCGCGAGACGATGCCAGTCATGCGGCTGGCGGTCATCGGCACGTAGCGCAGCAGCACGCCGGCGTGGATGGTGAAGTAGTCGACGCCTTGCTCGGCCTGCTCGATCAGCGTGTCGCGGAAGATTTCCCAGGTGAGGTCTTCGGCCTTGCCGTCCACCTTTTCAAGCGCCTGATAGATCGGCACGGTGCCGATCGGCACAGGTGCGTTGCGCACGATCCACTCACGGGTTTCGTGAATGTTCTTGCCGGTCGACAAATCCATCACCGTGTCGCCGCCCCAGCGGATCGACCAGGTCATCTTGTCGACTTCTTCCGAAATGGACGAACTCAGCGCCGAGTTGCCGATATTGGCGTTGATCTTCACGAGGAAGTTGCGGCCGATGATCATCGGCTCGGATTCGGGGTGATTGATGTTGTTGGGGATGATGGCGCGGCCGCGGGCGACTTCGTCGCGCACGAATTCGGGCGTGATGGTTTCGGGAATCGACGCACCAAAGCTTTGCCCCGGATGCTGGCGGGTGAGCAGCGCGGCCATTTTCTCGCCGGTCGGGCCGGCGGTCTTCAGCGATTCGACATACGCGGCGCGGTTGATGTTCTCGCGGATGGCGATGTATTCCATTTCAGGCGTGATGATGCCTTGGCGCGCGTAGTGCATCTGCGTCACATTCTTGCCGGCCTTGGCGCGGCGGGGCTTTCGGTGCAGGCCTGGAAAGCGCAGCTCATCGAGCTTGGCGTCGGCGGCGCGGGCGCGGCCGAATTCGGAGCTCAGGTCGTCGAGCACTTCGGTATCGCCGCGCTCTTCGATCCACGTCTGGCGCAGCGCCGGCAGGCCCGAGCGGATATCGATCGGCGCGGCCGGGTCGGAGTAGGGGCCTGAACAGTCATAGACGAAAATCGGCGGATTCGGCTCGGCGCTCACTTCCGAACCGTCGGCGCCGGGGCCGGCGAACATCAGCGGGGTGTCGTCCTGCGAAATCTCGCGCATCGGGACGCGGATGTCGGGGCGACTGCCTTCAATGTAAGTTTTGCGCGAATTGGGCAGCGGCTCGATGGCGGCTTGATCGACATGCGCGGATGCGGCGGTGAATTTTTCCGGGGCGTTCATGCGTGATGGTCTCCTGTCAGGCGGGCGAAGTCGCGGGGAGGAGAGTCTTAAGATCACGCCGGCCGAGGCGGCCGTGCCGTTTCCCTTCGCCGGAATGATCCGGATCAGGTTCCAAGGGACTCTCTCAGCCGCCGGTGGCGGCACCCCTAACGAACGGGCTGACCATACC
>CBDTZF010000472.1:0-2029 GCA_965364825.1 uncultured Rhodocyclaceae bacterium
CATTTGGCGACCACCGGAATGTTGGGCTTCCTTCGTCTGCCCAACCTACGAAGCTACGACGTCGTCGCATCACGTTCTTTCACGTTGACGGCAAGCGCATCGCGCGCTTCGAGCATCACGCGCTCGGGGCGGATGTCGCGCAGGCAGGTGAAGGCGCCGTTGCAGGTCGGGTGGCGGCGGCAGGGCGAACAGTCCAGGCCGAGCCAGATCACCTTGGCGTTGGCGCGGCCGGTGTCCAGATACGGCCGGGTCGAGCCGAACAGCGCCACCGTCGGCGTGTTGAAGGCAATGCCCATGTGGGTCAGGCCGGTGTCCACGCCGACCAGCAATCCCGCACGCTGCACCAGCGCGGCGGCGACCGCCAGATTGGTCTCGCCGGCCAGCGTGATCGCGCCGGGCATGTGCGCGATGAGCGATTCGGCCGCGGCGCGATCCGCTGGCCCGCCGAGGATGACCGGCGTCAGCCCGAACTCGTCGCGCACGCGCGGGCCAAGCGCCTGCCAGGCATCGTCGAACCAGTGCTTTTGTGGGCGCGTGGTGAAGGGCGCGAAGGCGGCATAACGGCCCGCTTCGAGTCCGTGGGCCGCAAGCAACGCGTCCGCCGCTGCGGCGGTGGTGTCGGCCACGTGCAGGCGCGGCAGAAAGTCGCGGGTGTCGAGTTGAAATTGCTCCGCCAGATACAGATACTCGGAACTGATTCGCCCTTCGTCGCCGCCTTTGGCGATCACTTCGCTCATCAGCCACTGACTGCCTTCGCGCGAACCCAGCCCGATGCGTCGCGGCGCACCCGACAGCCAGGCCAGCAGCCCGCTCTTGAGCAGGCTCTGCATGTCGATCGCGGTGTCGAAACGCTGTGCGCGCAGGTTGGCGCGAAAGTCGCGCACGGCCGCAAACAGCGCACCGAAGCGCCGTGCCTGCCAGAGTCGCTTCCATTCCGCCTTGGGCCACAGAATTAGTTGGTCGATACACGGATCGGCGGCCAGCAAGGCGTCGATGCCGGGTTCGACCAGCCACGCGACGAAAGCGTCGGGATACGTTTTCTTGATCGCCGCGGCAAACGGCGACGCAAACACCACATCGCCGATGGCCGAGGCGCGGATGATAAGGATGCGCTTCATGGCGCTTCTACCCCGGTCGAGGCCATGCCGGGGGCGCCCAGCGCGGTCAGGCGCGCCAGCACCGCGTCGACGCGTATCGCTGCCATGCCCTCGCCCTCGATGCCCGATACCAGCGGGTCGTGCGCAAGCGGGGGGGTCGTCCCGAACAGCCCGAGTGTGGGGACTTCGTTGGCGGCCGCCATGTTGAGCACGCCGGTGTCGTTGCCGACGCAGAAATCGCATTGACGCAATGCGGCCGCGGATCGCTGGATCGACGCCTGGGCGAATGCACGGACCTGCTGGCGCTGTTTAGTCGGAACACCGTCGACGATCTGTGCCGCCATGTTGGCCTCGGCCGGCCCGCCGAGCACGATGACACCACAGCCGCGACCAGCGAGATGTCCCGCGAGTTCGGCAAAGCGCTCGGTACCCCAGCTCTTGCGTTGTTCCGACGCGCCGATGGCGAGCGCGTAACGCGGGCGCGGCAGGTGCGCGAGTTCGGCAGCCATTTTGCTCAGCACATCGATGCGCACCGCCATGCGCGGCACAAGCGGTCCGCGCGCGAAGCCGTGTGCCACGGCGAAGGCGGTGGCCTCGGGATAAACCCAATTTCCCGCTCCGCTATGGCGTTCGATATACGGTGGCTGGTTGAGAAACAGGCGTTCGACGAAGCTGAAGCCGAAGCCCGCGCGCCGCGGAATGCCCGCCAGCAGCGTGAGCACGGCATAACGTACGCGGCTCGAAAAGATGTACACCCGTGCGAATCGTCCGGCGCGCAAGCGGCGCGCCAGCGCGAACTGGGCGCCGATCCCGTCGTCACGGCCAGCGCGCCCTTCGCTGGCACGCGGCTTGCGGTCGAACTCGATGACCTGTTCGATGAAGTGCTCGCCGGCGAGTACGTCGGGCGCCTTGCACGATGGGCGCGCCAGAAG
>CBDTZF010000473.1:0-2019 GCA_965364825.1 uncultured Rhodocyclaceae bacterium
TGCAACGTTTGCTACGAGTTGCACACCCTACCCTTGCTAGCCCTTCGCTACTTAACGAGACCACGCGATATGGCGTATGCAATTCCACTGTCGGTAAGATGCATAAATCTATTCCGGCGGTCGAACGTCGCCATCTTGTTCTTGACTGCGATCTGAATGTAGTGCTCCACCTTTGCTGGGGGAATCGGCGCTGCCTTCTTTATGTCTACTATTAACCATCTGTCGCTCCCGCGTACTGCCGCTGCACCCATCAGCTTGTCAAAGTCCTCAACGGCAAATGGTGTTCCCTCAGTCTTGAGAACAATGGTCTTCGGACCTGTCGTGACAGCACCTGTCAGCGCCGCTTCAACGATTTTATCAATGTAAGGTTTCATACAAGCGCGCATTTCGGATGCCTGACGCGCTGCGGTACTCGATGCACTATCAACGAATCCGTCGAGCTCCTTCTTCGAGATCGATACGTTCCCTTTTACACCAGCAACCGCGCTTCGTAGCATGAGGCCACCGTCGGCCGCGATCTCGAGGTCGAGTGAAGACCCCCCGGTAACGCAAACCCTTTTCAGCACGGATAAGGCGTTCTCTACGTTCTGTGACTGTCCCGTTTGTGCTTGGCTCTGGCAAGCAACGGTAGCTAGGGCAATTGCAGCAAGATGAAGAAACTGGACTCTAGACATTCGAAACCTCGTATCGAAAAACAGGAAGAAACGGCTATAGCAAAAAACCATCACACGTCAATATTCCGCGCATACAACGCATTGTTCTCAATGAACTGTCTACGCGGTTCAACCTGATCGCCCATGAGCGTAGTGAAGATTTCGTCGGCGGCGATGGCGTCTTCGATTTGTACTTTGAGCAGGCGGCGGACGGTGGGGTCCATGGTGGTTTCCCAGAGCTGGCCGGGGTTCATTTCGCCGAGGCCTTTGTAGCGCTGTTTGTTGATGCCGCGCTCGATTTCGGCGAGCAGCCAGCGGATGGCCTGGCCGAAGCTGGTGACGGGTTGCTGTTTTTCGCCGCGCGCGATGCGGGCGCCATCACCGATGAGGCCGGCGATGGCTTCGGCGGCGCTGCGGATTTGGGCGTAGTCGCCGGAGACGAGGAAGGCTTCTTCGATGGTGCCGCGCTTGAGGTTGCCGTGGTGCATGCGTTCGATGTCGAGGCGCCAGGCTTCGGCTTCGTCGTCGTAGTCGGCGCGCACGGTGATTTTGGCGGGCAGGTGGGCGCGCAGGGCGTCGGCGCTGGCGCGCGCGGCGGCCTGATCTTCGAGCGAGAGGGCGATGTTGCGCTCGAGCATGATGTGCAGCACTTGCGGCTCGATGTAGCCGGCGAGGCGGTTGATGACGGCGTCGGCGAGCAGGTAGTTTCGTGCTAACTCGCCGAGGGGGGCATCGGTAATCGGCTCGGCGCCATCGCGTGGGGTGAGGGCGGCGCCGGTGAGCGCGAGCTTGAGCAGGTGGGCGTTGAGTTCGTGGTCGTCCTTGATGTAGCGCTCGGATTTACCGTGCTTGATCTTGTACAGCGGCGGCTGGGCGATGTAGATGTGGCCGCGCTCGACCAGTTCGGGCATTTGCCGGTAGAAGAAGGTAAGCAGCAAGGTGCGGATGTGGGCGCCATCGACGTCGGCGTCGGTCATGATGATGATGCGGTGGTAGCGCAGCTTTTCGGGTTTGAACTCGTCCTTGCCGATTCCGGTACCCAGCGCGGTGATGAGGGTGACGATCTGTTCGGAGGAGATGAGCTTTTCGAAGCGCGCTTTTTCGACGTTTAGCACCTTGCCGCGCAGCGGCAGGATGGCCTGGAATTTGCGGTCGCGCCCTTGCTTGGCAGAGCCGCCGGCGGAGTCGCCCTCGACGATGTAGATCTCGCACTTGGCGGGATCCTTTTCCTGACAGTCGGCGAGCTTGCCGGGCATGCCGACGCCGTCGAGCAGACCTTTGCGGCGCGTCATTTCGCGCGCCTTGCGGGCAGCGTCGCGCGCGCGGGCGGCTTCGACGATCTTGCCGCAGATGGTTTTGGCGTCGA
>CBDTZF010000474.1:0-2015 GCA_965364825.1 uncultured Rhodocyclaceae bacterium
TCGAACTCTTCGGCCGGGACACGGCGCCTGACCGTGGGCCGATACGCCTGAGTCGCGTGCAGCTGGCGCGCTTGAGCGCGCTCGACAGCGACGACTCCGGCGCCTCGGCGCCGCTGCACTGGCGCGGCGACACCGACGCGCGCCAACTCATGGCGCAACTACGCGACCTCGATGGCATCCCCGCGGTCGCCCCGCCGGCCGATCTCAAGGCCGAATTGCGACCCTATCAGCAAGACGGGCTCAACTGGCTGCAGTTCTTGCGCGAATACGGGTTCGGCGGCATCCTCGCCGATGACATGGGCCTGGGCAAGACACTGCAGGCGCTCGCCCACCTGTTGATCGAAAAGGCATCCGGCCGCGCCGACCGCCCCAGCCTCGTCGTTGCGCCCACCAGCCTGATGTTCAACTGGCGCGCGGAGGCGCGACGCTTCGCGCCGCAACTCAGCGTACTCGTGCTGCAAGGGCCGCAACGCAAGGCTGGATTCAAGGACATCGCCCGACACGACCTCGTTCTCACCACTTACCCGCTGCTGGCGCGTGACCAGGCGGCCCTGCTGGCGCAGCCCTTTCACCTGTTGATCCTCGACGAAGCGCAAGTCATCAAGAATCCCAAGGCACAGGCCGCCGCGGTGGTGCGCCGCATCGAGGCGCGTCACCGTATCGGCCTCTCCGGCACGCCGATGGAAAATCATCTCGGCGAGCTGTGGTCGCTGTTCGACGCGCTGCTGCCCGGCCTGCTCGCAGATCGCAAAACCTTCGGCCGTCTGTTTCGCACGCCGATCGAAAAGCATGGGGACGAGGCCGTCGCCGAACGCCTGCGCCGGCGCGTGCGGCCTTTCCTGCTGCGTCGCAGCAAACAGGAGGTCGCCGCCGAACTGCCTGACAAGACCGAGATCGTGCACCGCGTGGAACTCGATGGCCGGCAACGCGAGCTGTACGAAACAGTGCGCCTGAGCATGCACCGCCGCGTGCGCGAGGAGATCGAGCGACAGGGCCTAGCGCGCAGCCACATCGTGGTGCTCGACGCCCTGCTCAAGCTGCGCCAGGTGTGCTGCGATCCGCGCCTCGTCGACAGCAAACATGCGCACGCCGTCGGCGCCTCGGCCAAGCTCGAGGCGCTCATGGCGATGCTGCCCGAGATGGTCGAAGAAGGGCGCCGTATCCTGCTGTTCTCGCAGTTCACCGCCATGCTCAAGCTGATCGAGGCGGCGGTCAGCAAAGCCGGCATCGACTTCGTCAAGCTCACCGGCCGCACGCGCGACCGTCAGACCCCCGTGCAACGCTTTCAGAATGGCGAAGTGCCACTCTTCCTGATCAGCCTCAAGGCCGGCGGGGTCGGACTCAACCTCACCGCAGCCGACACCGTGATCCACTATGATCCGTGGTGGAACCCGGCCGTCGAGCGTCAGGCCACCGACCGCGCCCACCGCATCGGGCAGCGTCAGGCGGTATTCGTCTACAAATTCATCTGTGCAGGCACCGTGGAAGAAAAGATTCAGGCCATGCAGCAGCGCAAGCAGGCGCTCGCCGAGGGGTTGTACGAAACCGGCGGCGAGCAGCGACCGCAATGGCGCAGCGACGATATCGACGAATTGTTCGGTCCGCTTGAACCTTCGCCAACATGAAGCGCTACCCCATCCAGTCGCTGGTCGAAACCCTGTTGCTCGAACATGGCGAATACGTACCGCTGGCCCTGCTGCTGCACGAAGGGCGGCTCGACTATCGCGACTACGAAGACTGGCGCCGCGGTGAGTGCGACTTTCTCGACGCCATGATCTTTGGTGATCCGGCGCAGATCCGCGAGCAACTGGCCGACGCCGAAGCCTATCTGCAACGGCGCGGCTGGCACGCTGTGACACTGGACTACAACGTCTGGAATGCGGCCCACTCGCAACGCCTGCGCTTCAGCCGCGATCCGCAACTCGATGCCTGCTTTCACCGCGGCTACCGCAAACCGCAGGACCAGCCGCAACTCGATCTGTTCACCGACGATCCGGCCACCGCCGTCGCCAATA
>CBDTZF010000475.1:0-2007 GCA_965364825.1 uncultured Rhodocyclaceae bacterium
GATGATGACGTTGACGAACGACATCGCCAGATTGGGATCGGTGCCCTGCTTGATGGGCATCCACAGGTCGGTGTGGATCGAACTCGGATTCATGTCCGGCGCGGTGGACACGATGCGTGCGCCGTTGTGCTGCGCTTCCCAGATGTAGTGCGCGTCCGGAATGCGGGTGCAATTGGGATTGATCATGCCGAGCAGAATGTAGTCTGCGTCGAACCACGCATCCGAGGTAAAGCTCTCCAGCGGATTGCCATACGCCAGATGCGCACCCGTATTCAGATCACCCACCACAGTAAAGCCGTCGAGCTGGATGCCGCCGACCAGCGAGGCGAAGCGGTTGCCCGCGGAATGGCGCACCATCGACTGGTTACCGGAACCCTGGTGGGTCTTGAGCTTGCCGGGACCGTACTTCTCGAAAATGTCGATCACCTTGTCGGCGATCTCTTCCGTAGCCTGGTCCCATGAAATGCGCTGCCATTTGCCGGCGCCACGCTCCCCCGCACGTTTCAGCGGATAGCGGACACGGTCTGACTCGTACATGGCGGTGGAATGAATGGAGCCCTTCTGACAGCCGCGCGGGTTGGCATCCGGGACATTGGGATTGACCTGCGGGTACTTCGCGATCTGCTCTTCGCGCAGCACGATGCCGTCCTTGACGAAGACATCGAACGCGCAGTTGCCCATGCAGTTGATGCAGTGCGCTGCGTGGCCGATCTTGTCCCAGGTCCACTCATTCCGATAGAGGTCTTCCCAATCCCGGTACGGGTATTCCTCGTGCAAGCTGTCCTTGATCGGCTCGAGGCGATTGAGCGCCCACACATTGCCGCTGGCGAGCACGCCGGTGCCCACCGCACCCATGCCCTTCAAGAAATCCCGACGCTTGAGTTGCAGCATGTTCCGCTTCCTCCCTTCGCTGGAGTGGCTGTCGTATCAGCCCCGGCCGCCGTGGCAGGTAGAAAGGTGCAATGCCCGCAGGTTTTGCACCCTCCGCCCGCTCACCGTAACGCTTACGGTATGCGGAGCCGGGTTATGTCTTTGTGTGACTTGCTACCCGTTTATCCTCCAGCAAACACCCGTTCTTGATTTTGATCGAGGTCAATTTATCACCGTGAAATAATCCGTAAAAAGTCTTGACAATGGCGTGCTCGCATTGCATGCGTGCACGATAAAAAACCACAGCAGTCATCGCACGAAGATACGCCGGACGCATGAGCAAAAATTCGAACCCCCGACCGTCGCCCTGCCCCTGCGGACGCCCCGCCACACTCGCCGCCTGCTGCGGCCGGTACATCGACGGCAGCGCCGCCGCACCTACGGCCGAAGCGCTCATGCGCTCGCGCTACACCGCGTATACGCTGCGCAACACCGGCTACCTGCTCGCCACCTGGCACGTCAGCACTCGGCCGCCGACGCTGGAACTCAGCGACAGCCCGCGTTGGCTGGGCCTCACCGTCAAGCAGACTACCGCCACCGGCGCCGACACGGCCACGGTCGAATTCATCGCCCGCTACCGCATCGGCGGCCGCGCGCAACGCCTGCACGAAGTGAGCCGCTTCGTGCGCGAAGACGGGCGCTGGTCGTATGTTGACGGCGATATTCTGGACGACTGAGCTGACACCGCTTCGGGGTGTGCGCCCCGACAGGTTTCGCGCATAATCAGGACTCCCCTGCGCCCGGACACCCTCGCCCGATGAACCTCGAAAAAGTCATCTTCGCCTTCTTTATTGTCCTCGCCGCGACGCTCAACTTCGGCTTCTTCGTCGGCGATATCGACAATCCCGCCCATCACGACATCTACGAGCTGTTTGCCGCGATCGTGGTGAACCTGATCGCCACCGTGCTCAAGTTCGGCGACCGCACGCACATTGGCGCAGTGCACCTGTCCACCTCGCTGGCCGCCGACCTGCAACTCATCGCCGCCGCCTTGGTGTGGGGTTACGGCGTCCATGTGGCGGGGGTCGGCATGTCACCTGAATACACGGCGAAAGTGGTTTCGCTGTCGGGCGGCGC
>CBDTZF010000476.1:0-2000 GCA_965364825.1 uncultured Rhodocyclaceae bacterium
TCGATGATCTTCACTTCGCAGTGCGGTTGCACGCGGCCGACCGTCGCCACGCGCCGGTCGAGCGGATCGTCGGTGGCGCTCTGGAAGCTCACCGGGGAGGTTTCCGTCATGCCATAGGCAATGGTGACTTCGGCCATGTTCATCTTGTCGACCACGCGCTTCATGACCTCGATCGGACACGGGCTGCCGGCCATGATGCCGGTGCGCAGATGCGACAGATCGAAGTCGGCAAACTGCGCATGGTCGAGCAGGGCGATGAACATCGTCGGCACGCCATACAGCGCGGTGCAGCGCTCTTCGGATACCGCGGCGAGCACCGACAACGGCTCGAAGGCCTCGTCAGGATAGATCATGGTCGCGCCATGGGTAAGGCAGCCCAGATTGCCCATCACCATGCCGAAGCAGTGATACAGCGGCACGGGGATGCACAGCCGGTCGCCTTCGCGCAAGCGGATCGCTTCGGCCACGAAAAAGCCGTTGTTGAGGATGTTGTGGTGCGACAGCGTGGCCCCCTTGGGGTGGCCCGTCGTGCCGGAGGTGAACTGGATGTTGATCGCATCGTCGAACTGCAAGGCTTCGCCCACTTCGGCCAGCGCGCCGAGTTCTTCACGCGTCGGCGTCTTGAGCAGATCGTCGAAATTGAGCATGCCGGGCGTCTTCTCGCTGCCCTGGCGGATGACCATTTCCAGTGTCAGTAAACGATCGCTTTTGAGTTTCCCGGGCGCGCACTGCGCCAGCTCGGGCGCCAGTTCTTCGAGTATCGCGAGGTAGTCGCTGCTCTTGAACGACGGCGCGAGCACGAGCGCGCGGCAGCTCACCTTGTTGAGCGCATATTCCAGTTCCGAGCGGCGATAGGCTGGATTGATGTTCACCAGCACCAGTCCGGCCTTGGCGCTGGCGAACTGCGTCAGCGCCCATTCCAGGTTGTTCTGCGACCAGATGCCGATGCGCTCCCCGGACTTGAGCCCGAGGCGCATCAATCCGCAGGCCAGCGCATCCACCTTGGCGCGCAGTTCCGCATAAGTCAGGCGCACGTTCTGGTGGCGCACCACCAGCGCCTCGCGCTCGCCATAGCGCGCGCAGGCATCGTCAAAAAACCGGCCGATGGTTTCGCCAATGAGTGGCTGCGCGCTCGCGCCATGGACGTAACTTGAGTTTGTCATTGTGTGACCTCCGTGTTCACTTTCCGCCATGGGATGCAACAAGCGAAGCGGATTGCCCCGCCCGGCCGTCGGACAGTGCAATTCGGCGTACACCCGTTGCCCGTGTCAGATCGCATGCGCCAGTTTCTCTGCTTCGTCATCCACAGCACCGATGATCTTCTGAATCGCGTCGACTGCACTTTCGTCGAAATAAGCCTCGCCGCACTGCGAACAAACCCATGCAGGGACTTTGTCGAGACTGATGTGAACGTCTTTTCGATCGATGTGGAAGGGCGCGCACCCGCGCTTCATATCGCCCTGACAGAACATACATTTCACTGCCCTATCCTCCTTTTGCAGTCGGCCGACCATTGGGCTTGATCCGGAACATACGCCGTAATGACAGCCAGGTATTCCGCTTTCGGCGCGCAAACAATGTGTATCGGCCGCCCGTCTGCACCCCAACCCAGCATGAGACAACTATGGCCGCGCGAATCTTGAGGATAGTCCTCGATCATCTCGCCCGCTTCAACCACACGCCTGATGTCGGCCGTTGAAATCATCCGATCCGGCCGGGACATCTGTCGCACTGCATGCGGCAGGAAAAGAAGCCGCTGCGACGCCCGTTGTCGAATCAGCTCATCGAATTCCACCTCGCTCCTCTATCCTGTTTCTTTGGACAACAACGTCGTCGCCCCGCCGAATATGTCCATCAATCGCCGACTGCCTCAAATTCCACCAGCTCGTCCCCATCCCCGACCTGATCGCCGACCGCGAAGCGGAAGGCTTTGACCGTGCCGGCGGCGGGCGCGTTGATGGTGTGTTCCATTTTCATGGCTTCGAGAATGAGCAGCGGCG
>CBDTZF010000477.1:0-1999 GCA_965364825.1 uncultured Rhodocyclaceae bacterium
AGCCTTCGGTCGAGTAGGTTCGGATCAACGGGTATTTTGCCGCCACCGTCGCCAGCCGCGCCAGATCGCGCGCGCTCGACACGTTGCCGGCACTCAGCCCCGTGCTCTCCGCAAAGTGGGTATTGCGCAGTCCCAGCGCACGCGCCTTGCGATTCATTTCCTTGACGAAGACACGGGTGCCGCCCGGATAGTTACGCGCCAGCGCGGAGGCAGCGCGATTCTCCGACGCCATCAACATGATTCGCAGCATTTCGCCACGATTCAAGCGCGTCCCCACCGGCAAGCGCGAACTGCTGTGGCGCAGGGTGTCGACATCGAGTTTGGAAACAGTGACTTTTTCCTTGTGGGACTGCCGGCCATCGAGCACCACCATGGCGGTCATCAATTTGGTGATCGAGGCAATCGGCGCGACCCGTTCGGCATTGCGTTCGAGCAACACTTCACCGCTGCGCTGGTCGATCACGAGAAAGGCCCGCGATTTCAAGTCCGGATCGTCGTCCCGCGCCTCGCCGGCCAGCAAGGCGCGCGGCACGTTGGCCGGATTGATGGTCACCGACATGCGCATCGGCGCGTCATCGGCGGCGCGCAGGCTGCAAGAGGCAGAGAGCAAAATCAGCAACAGGAGGTTGGGCCGGAACATGGGCCGAATCAGTCGAAACATTTTGATAAGCCTAGTACGGAATTGAGGAATTATCCATAAAAACGGCAACTAAGCGATGTTTCTTTAACCGTTTTCTAATTTTTATACACGTAAAAAATCGGCTACAGCGTGACGTCGGGCCATCGTGTCTTCGTATCCAAGCGACATCAACGCACGCGTGTAGCCTGGCTCAAACAAGAGGTAAGAGAGCAGCGTCGAACCCTCGGGCCGCATCGCGCCGACACCGCTGAGTACCGCCTGCAGGGCGCGCGGGAGACCTTTGCGATACTGGCCGGCAATGGTGTCGATTCGCCGCGAAGGCGAGATCACCAGCGCCTCGATCGGCCGCAGCAACACCCCCGCCGCTTGCCGTTGTTCGGCAGAGAGCCCGCCCAGCGTTTGATTGATGCGCTCGAGCCGCTCGAGATCGACCGCGAGGCTGTCGAGAAAAATGCTCGACATCGCATGACCGGCGATCTGCGCCAGCGACGGATAGGCATCGGCCCGCTGCCGACCTTCTTCGGCCAGGCGGCCCGAGCCGATCACCAGGATGCGCTGGGCGCCAAGGTGAATCGCGGGACTGATCGGCGCAAGCTGACGCATCGAGCCGTCGCCGAAATATTCACGATGAATCGGCACCGCGGGAAAAACGAAGGGAATCGCGCTCGATGCCATCACGTGTGGCAGCCCGAGCGTGGCCGGCAGGCCGATCCGCTGCGCGCGCCGCCAGCCTTTGACGTCCGCCTGTGCCTGAAAGTACACCAGGCTTTCGCCTGAGGTGTAGCCGGACGCGGTCACGCTCACAGCATGCAGATGACGCTGTTCGATGGCGCGGCCGATGGCGGTGAAATCGAGCGTTGCATCGAGCAGGCAGGCCAGCGGCGTGTTGTCGAGCAGCGCGCGCGGCGTCTGCCGCACCAGCCAGCCGGTAAGCAAAGCCGAACCCCAGCGCACACCAGTGGCTGCGATCGCGGCGAGGTCGGCACGATAGACCTGATCGACATGAAAATGCCGCCAGATCCAGCCGATCTTGCGCACCGCCATGGCGAAATTTTCGGAATACACGGCGAGTGCGACGGCGTTGATCGCGCCGGCCGAGGTACCGCACAGGATCGGGAACGGATTGCCCGGGCGACGCCCCCAAAGCTCTTTCACGGCGCTCAGCACACCGACCTGGTAGGCGGCGCGTGCGCCGCCTCCGGTCAATACCAGTGCCGCTTTGTCTGTCTCCATGCCCGGTTCCTCTTCAACAGCGAGAACAACGGCCGGGCACGCACCGTGCTTGAGGGTGCTGGGGTCGCCGGTTCAACGCGTCTGCATCGCTTCGACCACCGTCAACGCCGTCATGTTGACGATGCG
>CBDTZF010000478.1:0-1997 GCA_965364825.1 uncultured Rhodocyclaceae bacterium
GGCGTGCCGAAGTAATGCACGTCGCCGCTGCCGCCGATACGCACGTCGAGCAGGTCGCTGGAATTAACAGTCACATTGCCGCTGCCGACGATGTTCACGCGCGCCGTGCGGCTCTTCATCCCGCCTGCCGCATAGTCGCCCGATCCTTGCAGTTGTAGCGTCTGCTGGTCGACCTGGCCACCGCCGATGCTCACGTTGCCGGCGCCGGTCAATCGCGTGTCGACTTGCGTGGCGTCGAGCGAATCGACGTGAATGTCGCCGCTACCGGTGAGCTTGAGTTCCAGCGAATCGGTTTTCAACGCACCGATATTCACACTGCCACTGGCCATCGAATCGAGCCCTTCGAGTTGCTTGACGGTGAGGCGAAAATGCAGCGGCTCCCGCGTCTGGAACTGCGGCGTGAGAATCTCGAGATACAGCACGCCGTCGCGCACTTCGCTGCCGATCTTCGGCAGCAACTGCGGTTCGGCCTCGATTTCGAGGTGTTCGCTCGTCCCCTGATGGATCGTCAATTCGCCCACCGAGCGCATCACGACCCGGTCGAAACCGCTCACGTCACGCGTCTCCGTTGTTGTACCGGCGCCGCTGGCGCTGCCGGCAAAAACCGCTGCCACCCCGAACAGGGCGGCAGCGAACGTGCGTTTTACGCGTTTTTCCGTGTGTTGATGGGTCATGGCCGCAGCATCCGGCGAGGCGCTGACACCTTTTTAAGCAGACAGGTCGCGTTCTTCGTTTCGAGCACGCGTACGCGCTGGCGGTTGCGGTCGTTCATGCGCAGCACATCGGCGGCTGAGTTGGCGGGCGCCTGCAGGTAGTTCTCCTGCAGGATCAGCCGGCCCTCCTGCCAGCAGCGCAGTTCGTAGCCGCTGTGCTTATCGCGTTTGGTCTGCATCGCAGTTTTCATGATCGCTCCTTCGCTATCGCTGCTGTCAGCCATTGCGTCGGGCGTTGCACCAAACCACAGGGCGACGGTGAGCAGGGCGCCGAGCAGCAGCGCGGTTGATGTGACACCGCGGCCGGCGACAATCGCCATGGCGGGTTTATCGAATATTGACATTGAAAGTCTCCTCCACAAAATCACTGCCTGCAACACGGCGGTAGGCATCGCGCACTTGGCCCATAGACGACACCGACAGGTCTTCAAAATCGGTGCCGACGACGACACTCGGCAGCACCGGCATCAGATCGCGCTCGGCGCCGAAGCAGGCGACGGTCTCGCGCACGCCTTTCTTGTTGGCGACGAACTCGAAGCGCATGTCACCCGGTATCTGCAACGGCGTGCCGGCCTTGACCATCGCGTCGCGCGCGAAACGGTTGGGGTAGAAGCGCTGAATCGCGCGGTTCTCGTTCTGTAGATAGCACTGAACGTAGGCGTCGCGACTGGTTTCGATGCGCAGGTTGACTAGTTCGCCGCGTTTGAACTGCGTCTGACCATTGTTGGCGGAAATTCCAAGCGCCAGCGGCGGTGCAGTCGCCTTCTCCACGCGACTGGTCACCGGGGCCTGGGGCGCTGCGATGGCGACCTCGGGCACCGCTGCTACCGGCGCAGCCGGAGCCCCCTGCGAGACCGGAGCCACGGGCGCCGCAGGCACGTTGCCAGCCATCACCGCCGCATGGTCCGCCGCGAGGTAGGCCGTGAAGAAGGCCAGATCAAGCCCGCCTTCTTCCGGCAGTCCGAGCGCCTTGCGGTAGCCCGCCGCGGCGATCCGCAGTTCCTGGCTGTCGGCGCCATCGACCACGCCGTTGTAATAGCCGCGCATGCGCAACTGATTCTGGAACCAGGCGGTGAGCTGCGGCGGATTGGCCTGGAAACCGTAATACCAGTCCTCGATCTCGCGCTGCACTTCCACTTCAGCGCCGGTCGAGCCGAGACAGGTCCAGTAAGGCGTGCGCGTGAGTTTGCCGAACAGTTCGACCGCCGCCAGTTCGACCAGACTGCGCAGCGCCTGCGACTGGCCTTCGGAGCGCGACAGGCTCATGTTGTAGTTGATGCCGAA
>CBDTZF010000479.1:0-1994 GCA_965364825.1 uncultured Rhodocyclaceae bacterium
ACTGCGGCCACGGTGCTACCCAGTCGCGTCAGCCACGGCCAGCGCGACGCGCGGCGTCGTGTGGCTGACGATGGCTGCGCTGGCGCCTGAGCACGCAGCCAGCGCTGCGCGGCCGGACCGAGCTCGGCGATGTCTGGATCATCGCCGCGTGCGGCCGCCGCCAACAGGGCGTCGCGGCGCGGGCGTTGGGCCGTGTCGATGCGTTCCGCTTCGGCCATCACGGCTGCTTCGAGTCCGGGCGGCGGCTCGAAACCGGCGGCCGTGTCCGGCGCATCGAGTGAGTCGAGCGCCGCAAACAGGTGCGCTTCCATCCCGACTGGCGGTTCAAACCCCGGCTGCGCGCGCAGTGCGCCCGCCAGCCGTCCCTCGCCGGCGACGAAGCGTTCGAAATCGGTGCTCATGCCGGCGCCTCGAGTTGCTCGCGCAGGCGGCGAAAGGCATAGCGCAGCCGGCTCTTGACGGTCTCGAAACCCACCCCCACGGTAGTGGCGATGTCCTCCAGTGCCATGTCGGCAAAAAAGCGCAGTGCCACCACTTCGCGCTGCGCCGCCGGCAACTCGAGCAGGGCGGCATGAACGCGACGCGCATTCTGGCGCAGGCGCAATTCGGCTTCGGGCGAGAGATCGCCCTCGTCGCTGGTGTCGGGCAGCCCACTGTCGTCGGTGGTGGTCCGGTGCCAGGCGCTGCCCACGGTGTCGCACCACAGATTGCGCGCGATCTGGAACAGGAAGGTGCGAAACGCCGCCGTCGGCGCGTAGTCGCCACAGCGCGAAAGCACCCGCATCCAGGTGCTCTGCGCAATATCTTCGGCGGCTTTGAGATCGCCGCCGGCGAGCCAGGCGATGTAGTTGAACAGCGCGCGGTTGTGACGGCGGAACAACTCGCCCGCCGCCTCGCGCACCACGCCGCGCGCCACCAGCAACATGAGATCTTCGTCGGGCAGCGTGTCGAGCGCGGGCGGTGGCGGCGAGTTGGTCATGCGGTCATTCGAGCGTGTGAGCGGCCTGTGGGGCTTGTGGGCTGAGCGCGGCAGCCAGGTCCATGAGGCGCAGGGCTTCGCTACGATAGCCGAAGCGGTCGGCGCCGCGAGCGCCCGCGGCGAGCGTGCGCGCGTCGGCAAGCGACCATTGTGCGGTGTATTTGCCGCCGCGCAAGTGCTGGCCGAAGCCGGCGATCGCGATGGCGAAGCGGAAGTCGTCGCCGGTGGCGGCAAGTGTGCGCACGTCGGCGCGGTGGACGCCGCGTTCGATGAGCTGGCTGCGGGCCTCGCCCGGGCGCTTGTAGCGCAGGCGCACATGGGCCAGTTCGTCGGCCTGCGCCGGTTCCGGGCGGGCGCCATGCCCATAGCGCAGCGGGTCGATGAGGCCGTCCACGCCCGTCGGCGTGAGTTCATACAGCGCCGTTACGGTATGACCGGCGCCGATGTCGCCCGCATCGACCTTGTCATTGTTGAAATCCTCGCGTGCCAGCAGTCGGTTCTCATAGCCGATGAGGCGGTATTCGCTGACCGTCGCGGGGTTGAACTCGATCTGGATCTTCACGTCGCGGGCGATCGTGGCGAGCGTCGAGCTCATTTCGTTGACCAGTACCTTGTGACCTTCCATGAGCGTGTCGATGTAAGTGTAAGCGCCGTCGCCGACATCGGCCAGTTGCTCCATCAACTGCTCGTTGTAATTGCCCGCGCCAAAGCCCAGCGTCGACAGCGATACGCCACTCGCGCGCTGTTGCGCGACGCGTTGCTTAAGCTGGTGAAAGTCCGTCATTCCAACGTTGAAGTCGCCGTCTGTGGCCAGCAGGATGCGGTTGATACCGCCTTCGACGAAACCTGACTGCGCACTCTGGTAGGCCAGCTCGATGCCACTCGCGCCGGCCGTGCTGCCGCCCGCGTTCAACTGGTCGATGGCCGCATTGATGGCCGACTTCTGATCGCCCGGCGTGGCCGGCAAGACAACTTGCGCGGCGCCCGCATAGGTCACCAGCGCGATGCGATCCTG
>CBDTZF010000480.1:0-1992 GCA_965364825.1 uncultured Rhodocyclaceae bacterium
TGCGTGCTTTTCAGTGTGGCGATCGTGCCGGGGCGATGTCGGGATTCGAAGCCGTGCTCGAGCGCATGCCCGACAACGGCCCGGCCCGCTTCTACGTGGGCTTGTGCGCCGCGCCCCGCCTGCCTGAAGACGGCGTGGTGACGCTCGTGACAACACATAGTCAGGCGAACACGCAATGAATTGTTTCACTTTCTCAGTGCGACGTAAGACATTCTTACATTCGGGCCGTCGCGCCAGACTCGTAGCCGTCAACACGAACGACGCTGGAGCCCGAAAATGCGCTTTCCGCCCGATACCTCTCATTGCCGCCGCATCCCCATCGAATTTCTTGTCGGACCGCTTGACGCCCTTGCCCGACGGGACATAGCGGCGCAGACGCAAAGTCTGATCCCGGCGCTTGAAACGCATGGTGCGCCGCCTCCGCTGCCGCCGCGCTGGGTAGACATGGTGCAGGGCGATGTGTCGCTCGACGATCTTTTTCGTTGAATTTCACGCAACGCGCCATGTGCGCTGCGTGAGCGATGGCCCGTTGTCGATGGCAGGGTACTCAACTAACATGAACTGCGCTCCTGCTATGACAAAGGCGACCGCCTTGATCACGATGAGCTGTACAAGTTCCGCATCCCGCGCCTGTTTGTGTTTCATCGTATTTGCCACTACCTCGGTTTCGGGCCGCGACGCCGCCGCCGCGCATTGCGACGATCCCGTTGCGCAGGTCGTGAGTATCGAAGGGCGCGTCGAAGTGATGGAGTCCGGCGCGTCTGGTTGGCGTGCCGCGGGCATCGACGAAGCCTTGTGCGCAGGCGATCTGGTCACCGTGCGCGCCGCGAGCCGCGCCGCGGTGCGTTTCGAAGGCGCGTTGCTCACCCGGCTCGATGAACTGACCACGCTCCAATTGGCCGCACCCCCGGCGGCGGGCGACGCATCGCTCAGTCTGCGTGAAGGCGTGGCTCATTTCATCAGCCGCCTCAAGCGGCGCGTGGAAGTGATTACGCCCGTGGTCAATGCGCTGGTCGACGGCACCGAGTTCGTTGTTTCGGCACGCGATGACGCTGGCCGCGTGGTGGTGGCCGAAGGCATCGTACTCGCCGAAAATCCCGTCGGTAGCGAGCGCCTGCTGGCGGGCGAAGCCGTGAGCGTGCAGGCGGGCGCCGCGCCGCAGCGTATCGAGGTCAGCACGCTCGACGCAGTCAAATGGGCGATCCACTATCCGGTCCTGCTGTGGCCGCAGGGCGCCACCGCACGTTCAGCAATCGCACGCGGTGACTACGCCGCGGCCGGGGTGGGCAGCGAGGCACCGGTGCTGCAAGCCAACCTGCTGCTCGCGCTCGGACGCACCGACGCCGCCATGCGCGCGCTCGCCGATCGGCAGGACGCCGACGCGCTCGCCGTCAGGGCCGTCGCCGCAGTCGCGCAGCACGCGCCTGACCAGGCCGACACGCTGGTGCAACAGGCGCTCGCGCAGAACCCCGACTCACCCGCCGCGTATCTCGCGCAAAGCTACGCTCTGCAGGCGCGCGGCATGGTCGAAGCGGCCCGCGATGCCGCGCGCGAAGCAACACGCCTCGCGCCCGACAACCCGCTTGCCTGGGCGCGCCGCGCAGAGCTGGAACTGGGCTTGTCGCAAATCGATGCAGGCGAGGCGTCAGCGCGCCACGCGCTCGCGCTCGACCCCAATACCGAACGCGCACACGCGCTACTCGGCTTTGCGCAACTGCTCGCCGGCAAACTCGGCCTCGCAGCCGAAACACTCACCCGCGCCATTGCGGCCAACGATGCCGATCCGCTCGCCCGCTTCGCCCGCGGTCTGACCCGCATCCGCGCCGGACAACTCGCGGAAGGCCGCGCCGACATCGAACTTGCCGTGCTGCTCGACCCCTCCAACGCCGAATACCGCGCCACGCTCGGCCGCGCCTACATGGCTGAAAAACGCGACGGACGCGCCGAAACCCAACTCGCACTCGCCTCGCGCCTCGACCCCGCCACACCGAC
>CBDTZF010000481.1:0-1991 GCA_965364825.1 uncultured Rhodocyclaceae bacterium
ACACCGAAACCGGCCAATCGACATCGACCGAATTGCGCCTGACCAATACCGGCGAGGTGGAAGCCCCACTCAACACGCGCGTTTTCGGCGAAGGGGCTGGCAACTACGACATCGTCGACGACACCTGCGGCGACACGCTGGCCCCAGGCGCAAACTGCAGCTACACGATCCACTTCAAACCCGCCAGCACCGGCGCCCAGTCTGCCGAATTGTCGGTCGATTTCGGTGCCGGGACGCCGCTCGTGGTGACGCTCGACGCGACGGCAACGGCGCCCGCACGGGCGCCTGCCGAAGCGCCAGCGTTTGCGCCTGCCGCTGCCGAGCCATCGCCAGCGGCCGAAGCACCGCCTCCGCCGTCCCGCCCGGTGATCCAGACGCTGACCAGCGTACCCGTCGCCGGTGGCGCGAAGATCTGCTATCGCGTTGAGCACGCCGACACCATCGCGCTGACGCCGCGTCCGGGCGACATCGGCAACAGTCTGGACGATTGCGTGACCGTCCCGCTCACCGAAATAACCACGCTGACGCTGGTCGCCATTGGGCCCGGCGGCCAGGCATCCTTGCGGGTCGCCGCCGCACCAGCGCCATCCCCAGTGGCGGAAACGCCTGTACCCGTTGCCGAAACACCGCCGCCAGACGAAAGTGCCGATACCGCACTGCCGGCGCGCGGCGATACCTGGACCTATCGCACCCGCGGCAAATGGCCCACCAGCCCCAAACGCACGATCATCTTCGAGGTCGAAAACGTCGATGGCCGTGTGATTACCGAGCGCTACCTGGAAATCGCGCCGAGGGATGCGGCCGGCACAACAAAGCGCTCTCGTGCCGGAGGTGCAGCGATCGTCGACTGGGGCGCGGCCGGCTGGGAGTTCAGCCCGTGGCTGGCGGGTCGCGATGATTTCTCCGCCTCGCAGCGCTGGAGCGGCTTTGCCGCGCCGGCGATGAACCGCGAATGGGGCAACTGGAGCACCACCGCGAGCGTCAAAGGAAAACGGCGAATCGCGGTGCCTGCCGGCACCTTTAGCACGATGGTGGTTGAAGCCTCGGCCTCACGCCGCCCGACCGGCGGACGAGCGCAGGCGATGGTCGAACCGATACGGGTCAAATTCACCGTGTGGTATTCACCGAAGGTCAAGCGCTATGTGAAAATGGAACGTGCAGTAATTTCGGCGTCTCGCAAGGAAATCGAACAGGACACCTTCGAACTGGTCGACTACAACACACGATAAGAACCCCTCAACACCTGACATGCTGATCGACTTCTTCCTGCATTTGCGCGAACACCAGCTCCCGGTATCGACTATGGAGTTTCTCACCCTGCTCGACGGCCTCAAGCAGCGTGTGTGCGGTCATGCGATTGACGACTTCTATTTCTTTGCGCGTACCTGTCTGGTCAAGGATGAGTCGAACTACGACCGCTTCGACCGCGCCTTCGGCAGTTATTTCAAGGGCGTGACCGAAATTCCCGGCCTGGAGGCCGAGATTCCCGAAGACTGGCTCAAGGCGATGGCACAGAAACACCTCAGCGCAGAAGAAAAGGCGGCGCTCGAGAAGCTTGGCTGGGACACGCTCATGGACGAATTCCGCAAACGCCTCGAAGAACAGAAAGGCCGTCATGCAGGCGGCAGCAAATGGGTGGGTACGGGCGGTAGTTCACCCTTCGGCAACAGCGGCTATCACCCCGAAGGCATTCGTGTGGGCGGCGATTCAGCCGGCAACCGCACGGCGGTCAAGGTATGGGAGAAGCGCGACTACCGCAATCTCGACGATCGCGTCGAAATCGGCACGCGCAATATCAAGGTGGCGCTGCGCCGCCTGCGCCGGTTTGCGCGCGACGGCGCGCCGGAAGAACTCGATCTGGAATCCACCATCGCGGCCACTGCCCGCAACGCCGGCTGGCTCGACCTGCACATGCGCCCGGAACGTCACAACGCGGTCAAGGTGTTGATGTTCTTCGACGTCGGCGGCTCGATGGACGATCACATCAAGGT
>CBDTZF010000482.1:0-1988 GCA_965364825.1 uncultured Rhodocyclaceae bacterium
TCCTCGGCAAGGGTGGACTCCCCTCTCCCGCCGGGAGAGGGGCCGGGGGTGAGGGAACGGCGCTCCAAAGCGAGCGTATCGGCGCAAATCGGCCACGCCGCCCGATTTTCGCCACAATTCATCGCCGATACGCCCGCTTCGGTGCCCAATCCGGTCCGCTTCCCCGGTTTAAATGACGTCATCGCTCATTGACCCACGAGAACGCCATGACCCCCGCTCCGACCACTTTCCGCCACGGCGCCCGCGAAATCCTCAATCTGCTCGCCCGCGTGCTGCTGATGTTCATCACCGGCCTCGGCATCAGCGTCGCCTTCGGTGGCATCGTGCTGCTGCTCGCCGGCCCGGCCGCCGCGGCGCAAGCCGACACACCAACCGACGACGGCGCCGTCCAGCAAGGCACGCTGCTGTTTTCGGGCGCGGGCGACGGGGACCCCGCCGCCGCGCCACTGCTGCACACCGATGTGCGCCTCGATGTGAGCGGGCCGATCGTGCGTGCCCGCGTGGTGCAGCGCTTCCGCAATCCGTCGGACGAGTGGCGCGAGGGCGTGTATGTGTTTCCGCTGCCGGAGAATGCCGCCGTCGACCGCATGCGCATCCGCATTGCCGACCGGCTCATCGAGGGTGAAGTGCAGGAACGCGAGCAGGCGCGCGCCACCTACGAAAAAGCCAAGGCTGAAGGCAAACGCAGCGCGCTGGTGTCGCAGCAACGCCCTAACCTATTCACCACGCGCGTCGCCAACATCGGTCCGCGCGAGGAAATCCGCGTCGAGATTGAATATCAGCACACGCTCGACTACAAGACGAGCGCGGGCGCCGGCCACTATCGCCTGCGTTTTCCGATGGTAGTGGCGCCGCGCTACATTCCCGGGCAGCCGATCGGCGATGAGGAATCGGGCACCATCACCGGTACCGACACCGTGCCCGACGCCGCCGCCATCCTGCCGCCGATGCTGCTGCCCGATGAATCCGGCCCGCTGTTCAATCCGGTCAGCCTTAATGTCTACCTCGACGCCGGCGCGCCCATCGACGCCGTCACCAGCCCGTTTCATCGCGTGCGCATCGACACCCTCAAGCCCTCGGTGCGGCGCATCCGCCTGAGCGAAGGGCGCACCCCGGCCAACCGCGACTTCGTTCTCGAATGGACGCTCGCCGCCAGCAGTGGGCCGCAGGCCACGCTGTTCGTCGAACCGCGCAAGACCGACGCCGGACGCGACTACGCGCTGCTCATGCTCACTCCGCCAGCACCCGAACACGCTGGCCAGCGTTTGCCGCGCGAGGTGGTGATGATCATTGACACCTCGGGATCGATGGAAGGCGAGTCGATCGAACAGGCACGCGCCGCGGTGGCCCTGGCGCTGGCGCGGCTGGCGCCCGAAGATCGCTTCAACGTGATCGAATTCAACTCACAAGCGAGCGCGCTGTTCGACGCCGCACAGCCCGCCACGCGCGCCAATCGCGACCAGGCCGTGCGCTGGGTGGAAGGATTGCAGGCGGACGGCGGCACCGAGATGGCAGCTGCGCTCGACCTCGCGCTCGACGGCCGCGAAGACGTGCAGCGTGTGCGCCAGATCATTTTCGTCACCGACGGCGCGGTCGGCAACGAGCAACAATTGTTTGGCCTCATCAACCAGCGCCTCGGCGATTCACGTCTGTTCACGGTCGGCATCGGCGCCGCACCGAACAGTCATTTCATGCGCAAGGCGGCGCAAAACGGGCGCGGCAGTTTCACTTACATCGGCAAGGTCGAGCAAGTGCAGACACGCATGTCAGCGCTGTTCGCGAAACTCGAATCACCGGTGATCAAGAACCTGCAGATCGACTGGCCCACCGACAGCAAGGCCGACAGCACGCCCACGCCGCTGCCTGATTTGTATATCGGCGAGCCGGTGGTGGTGGCTGCCGCACTCGACCGCGTGGCAGGCGGCGAAGTCCGGCTCAGCGGCGATGCCGGCGGCGTGCGCTGGACGAGCACGCTGGCGCTGGACGAC
>CBDTZF010000483.1:0-1984 GCA_965364825.1 uncultured Rhodocyclaceae bacterium
GCGACCGCATTTACGTGCTGCCCGGCCTGCCGCATGAATACCCCGCCGACAAGGTCGTTGTATTGCCGCCGCTGGTCGATGCCGCGCCTGCCGACGTCGGCGACGCGCCGCCGCGCGCGCTCGTCATCGGTCAGCCTCTCGTCGGCGCGGGCCTCATGAAAGACACCGACCGCGATGCGGTGAGTGCCGAGATCAGCGCCTGGCTAACAGCGAAAGACATCAACGAGGTGCACTACAAAGGCCATCCCAAAGACCCCAACTGTGAGTTATGCGAGGCGAGTTATAAAGTGATCGACATCGACGAACCACTCGAAATGTATATGAGCCATGCACCCTACGCCGCGGTCGCCGGCGTGCGCTCGTCGGCGCTGCTGTTCGCGCGTCAGGTCTATCCGGCCAGCACCGCAGTACGCGCCTTCGGTTGGCGCTACATCAAATTCAAATCGGACGCCGAGCGCGCCGATATGCGCGCCACGTTTTCCGCTGTCGGCGTCGGCATGGCCGATGACTGACGCCGTGCGTTTCGCACACCCTGCCGGGCTGCTCCGCCCGTTGACCGGTTCGCTACTTGTATTCGCGTTTCTTTTTGCCGTGATGTTGTCGGGCAAGGTTGCCGGCATGCTGGCACTGCTCGGCGTCATTCTCTGGCTGGTCGGCTTGCCGGCCTCTGCTGCACCCGATCACCGCGACAGAACCTACATTGTGCTGATGTTCATCCTGCCCACCATTTACGCATTCAGCATGATTGGGACGGGGTGGGTGGTGCACGAACTCGACCGGCCCATGCATCTGGTGTGGTCGATCCCGATTTATCTGTTGCTGCGCCGCACGGGCCTGCACCTGCGCGCGTTTACGCTCGGCTTGCTGGCGTTTTCACTCGCGGGACTCATCATCGGCATACACGAAGTCTACTCGCTACACATGGGACGGCCGCAGGCGGCGTTTTCCAACGCCGGCCCGTATGGCAATTACAGCGCCGTTTTCGCGCTGTGTTCCGTGGTGTTCCTGCTCATTCGCTGGCAATCGCCGCAGGCGCGGTGGCTCAAGGGATGCGCCGCCGTCACCGCGATCGCCTGTCTGGTGTGTGCCGTGATCTCGGCGACGCGTTCGGCCTGGCTGGCCGTGCCCATCCTTTTCCTCATCGGCGTCGTTGCTATCTTTGGCCGACGCATCTGGCAGCACAAGCACGGCCTGGCATTGGGCCTTGTCGTCGGCGTTGCACTGTGCGGCGTGCTGCTCGCCACCCCGATCGTGCACGAGCGCATCGCGACGGGCGCGGAAGAGCTCACGGCGTACTTCGCCGCGCCCGACGATCCCGCCGCGCGCAACACCTCGATCGGCGTGCGCCTGCTCAGTTGGGAATGGGGCTGGCACCGCTTCCTCGCGCATCCCGTGTTCGGCGTGGGATTTGCCAATTTTCGCGCCGATGTCGCGGCAGCCGTGGCGGCCGGCACGCTGCCCGAAGTCATGCTTCAGTTCAAGGGCCTGCACAATCTAATCATCGACCACCTGGCGAAGACAGGAATTGTCGGCACGGCAGGCCTGATCGCCTTCTGGGCAGGACTGCTCACCGCGTTCGGCAGGGCGGTCGCGGATGCACCTGCCGTTCACCGTTATTTCGCCATCTGCGGCCTGCTGCTGGTCAGCGGTGAGATCATTTTTTCCGCGATCGGATCGATGTTCGCCTCATCGCTGGGTACCCTGTTGTTCGTGTTCGTGATGGCAATCTGCGCTGCGGGGGCGCATCCGGATACCGCTGTGTTCGAGTAGGCGCCGGCCCGCTGCCGCGCTCACTTGTACTTGGCAGCGCTGGCCGCGATACTGACGCGATGAACGCCTCGATCCCGCCGCGCACGCTGGTCGTGCTGCATCGCAGCGGCATCGGCGATCTCGTCTGGCATATCCCCTATTTACGGGCGATTGCCGAACGCAGCGCCGAGGGCCGAATCACACTTCTGGCGCGCCCATCGTGCAAGGCGCCCGA
>CBDTZF010000484.1:0-1978 GCA_965364825.1 uncultured Rhodocyclaceae bacterium
GGCGTGTCCTGCGGCGTCGAGATGACCAGAATCTCCCGGATCCCCGCCAGCATCAGCGTGGTCAAAGGATAGTAGATCATTGGCTTGTCATAGACGGGGATGAGCTGCTTGGAGACCGCCAGCGTGGCGGGATGCAGACGCGTGCCCGAGCCGCCGGCGAGAATGATGCCCTTGCGGGGGCGTGCATTGGAAGCTGTCATGGGTTCAAGTATCTACCAGTTCGCCCGCCGAAACACGACAGGCGCATGAATGAAAAGCGTGGCGTTGAAAGCGCTACCGCGCACCGTAATTCTGCGCCACCCACTCGCGGTAGGCTCCGCTGCGCACATTGTCCACCCAGCCGGCGTTGTCGAGATACCACTGCACCGTCTTGCGAATCCCCGTTTCGAAGGTCTCGGCCGGTCGCCAGTCCAATTCTTGCTCGATCTTGCGCGCGTCGATCGCGTAGCGGCGGTCGTGGCCCGGCCGGTCTTTCACATACGTGATCTGGTCCGCATAGCTGCCGTTGTCGCGCGGGCGAAACTCGTCGAGCAGCGCACAAATCGTCGTCACGATCTCCAGATTCGGCATCTCGTTCCAACCGCCGACGTTGTACACCTCCCCCAACCGGCCACCGGCCAACACCGCGCGAATCGCACTGCAGTGATCGTTCACGTACAACCAGTCGCGCACGTTCATGCCATCGCCGTATATTGGCAACGCCTTGCCGGCGAGCGCATTCACGATCATCAAGGGAATGAGTTTTTCGGGGAACTGATACGGCCCGTAATTGTTCGAGCAATTCGTCGTCACCACTGGCAAGCCATAGGTGTGATGCCAGGCGCGCACCAGGTGATCGCTCGCCGCCTTGCTGGCTGAATACGGGCTGTTCGGCGCGTACGCATGCGTCTCGGCAAAGGCCTGCGCATCCGGCGCGAGCGAGCCATACACCTCGTCGGTGCTCACATGCAGAAAGCGAAAGGCCGATTTCTCCTCGCCTTCGAGCGACCCCCAATACGCCCGCGCCGCCTCCAGCAGCGCAAACGTGCCCTCGACATTCGTGCGCATGAATTCACCCGGCCCGTGAATCGACCGGTCGACATGGCTCTCCGCCGCAAAATGCACCATCGCCCGCGGCTGATGCTCGGCCAGCAGCCGATCCACCAGCCCGCGATCGCAAATATCGCCCTGCACGAACACATGCCGCGTGTCATCTGCGAGCGAGTTCAATGTCTCGAGATTGCCCGCATAGGTCAGCTTATCGAGATTCACCACCGGCTCGCCGGTTTCAGCGATCCAGTCGAGTACGAAATTCGCGCCGATAAAACCGGCACCACCTGTTACGAGAATCATTTTTATCCCTCTCCGCCCGCGCAACCTGGAGGCCGCAGGAAATAACGGTTGATACGGTGCATTGTCCTTCGGTTAGTGCATCTACGCATCGCCGCCATTCAACACCCTGACCGCCCCGCCCGTCTCGCGCACCAGCCGCTCGGCCAGCGTACGGCGAGCGTCGTCGTCGCCGTGAATCAAACGCACCTCGGTCGGCAGATGCCGCATGCGGGTGACGAAGCGCACCAGCCCGTCCTGGTCGGCATGCGCCGAGTAGCCCGAGAGCGTATGCACCGCGGCGCGGATCTCGATGCGCTCGCCATCCAGATCGACGTAGCCGCCACGCGGCCCGTAAGTCTGGATCGCTGCGCCCGGCGTCCCACGCGCCTGGTAACCGACAAACAGCACAGCGTGCCGCGCATCGTGCAGCATTGCCTTGAGGTAGTTCACCACCCGACCGCCCAAGCACATGCCACTGGCCGCGATCACAATCGCCGGCTCGCCACTGCGCGCAAGCCGCCCCACGTTGGCCTCATGCACGCTGTGATCGTCGATCGCCACCAACTGCTCAAACGACAGTGGCTTGCGCCCTGCCTTCACCCGCCGCTGCGCCTCCGCATCCCAAAATGGCTGCAACTCGCGATACAACTGTGTAAATCGCCCCGCC
>CBDTZF010000485.1:0-1977 GCA_965364825.1 uncultured Rhodocyclaceae bacterium
GTGGATTGCGCTCTCAGTCACGCTGCAAAAGGCGCTCCGCTGGACGGGCTCCGCGAGTCGAAGCCATGGAAGGACGTCGCTGAGGACGTCACCGAACAACGGCATATCACGGCGCTTCTTGAGTCGCGGGCGCGGCGCCCCAAGGCGCGGGCGCGGTGCCCGCGGGGAGCGCTAGCGCAGCCCGAGCACGTCCTGCATATCGAACAAACCGCGCTCGCGGCCGGCCAGAAAGCGCGCGGCGCGCAAGGCGCCGAGCGCGTAGTGCATGCGGCTGGACGATTTATGGATGATTTCGATGCGCTCGCCGATGCCCGCAAACAGTACCGTGTGATCACCGATCACATCGCCACCGCGAATCGTCGAGAAACCGATCGTTTCGTCCCTGCGTTTTCCGGTGACACCCTCGCGCCCGTAAATGGCGCACGTCTCCAGATCGCGACCGAGTTCGTGCGCAACGATCTCGCCCATGCGCAATGCCGTGCCCGAAGGCGCATCGACCTTGAGGCGATGATGGGTTTCGATGATCTCGACGTCGTAGCCTTGGTCGAGAATGCGCGCCGCGACTTCAAGCAACTTGAACACTGCATTGACGCCGACCGCCATATTGGGCGCAAACACCACCGGAATGACCTCCGCCGCCTCGGCAATCCGCGCCTTTTGCGCCGTATCGAATCCGGTGGTGCCAATCACCATCGCTTTGCCGTGGCGCTGTGCGGCGTCGAGGTGCACCAGCGTCCCGACTGGCAACGTGAAGTCGATGACGCAATCGGCGGCGGAGACGGCCGCATCGACGTCGTCGGTCATGATCACGCCGCAAGGTTGCGCCACCAGTTCGCCGGCATCGCGCCCGATGAACGCACTGCCAGTGCGATCGAACACTGCCGCCAATTCGACATCATCAGCCTGCAGCACCGTTTCGACGAGCATGCGCCCCATGCGCCCGCCCCCACCGGCTATCGCCACCCTGGTCATTGTCGTCACCACTTCAAGGGGTCACTTCTTCTTTTCGTCGGCCGGTGGCGCGCCCAGATCGATCACACGCACGCGCTGCTGCGGCGTCGCGCCCTGTTCGGCGCCACTGTCACCGACAGTCTGCGCCACCACGTCGCCCTCGACGCGCACCAGCTGGTCGTTCTCGAAGCGCAGGGTCAGCTTGCGCTGCTCGGGCTCGCCACGGCCCTCGGTATACCGATAAATATAGTCCCAGCGGTCGGGATGAAAGACATCGTCAAGCAGCGGCGTGCCGAGGGCAAACCGCACCTGGTCTCGCGTCATGCCTTTCTTGAGCTGCGACACCATTTCTTGAGTGACAAGATTGCCCTGACGCACGTCGATGCGGTACGGCCGAAGCTTGTCCACGACGCTGCAACCGGTCGAAAAAAGCGCCACGAGGGCGACGAGCAAAAGGGCGTGTCTGGGTGGCATGATGTGTTTGGTGAGCGGCCATGAGCTGTGGCCGGATCCTCAAGATTGGGCAAAAAAATATATCATACCGTTCTATTGGACTTTTTCGTGGCCCGCGGCACACCGCGCCCTCGTTACCGACATGCGATCGACGACTCAAAGTCTGAAAAATATCGGCCTCAAGGCGACAGTTCCACGTCTGCGAATCCTTGAACTTTTCCAGCACACCGAACAGCGCCACCTGACCGCGGAAGATGTTTACCGCCTGCTGATGAACGACAACATGGACATCGGCCTCGCAACCGTCTACCGGGTGCTCACCCAGTTCGAACAAGCCGGACTGCTCGAGCGCCATTTCTTCGAATCCGGCAAAGCCATTTTCGAACTCAACGAAGGCGGTCATCACGACCATCTGGTATGCGTCGAATGTGGTGCGGTGGAAGAGTTTTACGACGCGGAGATCGAAAATCGGCAAAATCTAATCGCCGAGGAGCGCGGCTTCGTCATCAAGGACCACGCGCTTTACCTGTACGTCGAATGCAAACGCGAGAACTGCCCGAATCGCGATGGCGA
>CBDTZF010000486.1:0-1971 GCA_965364825.1 uncultured Rhodocyclaceae bacterium
AGGCTTCGCAATACGGCGCGTCGTGTGCCCCGGTCGACGCGCGCCGTGTCCAGCCACATAAAGCGCCCGGCCGGCGCATCGGCGATCGCCGCTTGCGCCGCCGCGCGGTCGGTATCGCCGTCGGTCAGCACAACGACGCGCGCGACCCGTTCGGCGCGCGCCAGCACGCCGAGTTCGTGTTTGCATCCTTCGTTGTGGGCGCTGAAGCTGCGTAGATCCATCAGCACCACGTCGGTGCGCTCTACCAGCGCGGCCAGCGCCGGTTGCCAGGTGCTGTCGTGGCAATAACACTCATTGATGCGAAAACGCCCCTCGGCATCGGGGGTGAGATCGAACTCGGCCAGCCGCGCGCTTACGTCTTCGGGGCGCCGGATGAAGCGCTCGGCCAGCCGGCGGTCGATGAAGGCGAAGATGTCGTCGGCGTCGAGTGTGCGATCGAACAGATCGGTGCCAGCGATCAGCACGGTGTTGCCGGTCAGGCGCCAGCGTTCGATCACGTCATCGAAGAGTGCCCGAATGCGCGCATCATGCTGGAATACGCGCAGCACCAGCAGCGTGGGCGGTCGCCCCGCGCTGTGCTCACCCGCACGGCGTTGCATCGTCAACATGACGGCGGGGATCCAAAGCAGTGGTAGCAGGACGGCAAGTGCGCTCAGGCCCATCGTGTGAGCGGCCGTCACGGCGTCGATCACCAGCGCGACTGCCCACACGGCCGTGAACAGCACCATCAGCTCGGACAACCACTTGCGCACATAGGCGTGTGCAAGCCAGCGGCCGAGGCGCTTGAGCGGCCACCATGCGATTAGCCACGGCGCGAGCGCGAACAGCGCCATCGTCCCGTTTGTGCCGAGCACACCGGTGATGGTGTGGAACCACTCGGGCGGGTCGGCAATGATTGCCCAGATCAGGTCGATGCCACTCATCGACGACCAAACCAGGCCGATCATTGGCAATAGCAGCCACGGCGCAACCGCGCGCGTGGCGCCGCCCATGCAGACGGCGCTCACGATCAGCAGTGCCGGTCCGATCTCGAAGCTGAGAAAGGCGAGCGTTTGTGCCGGGTCGGGCACGATCTCAAGCGAGAGCAACACGAAGTAACTGAGCACAAACCACAGCGCCATCGCGCCGAACAGCCGCCAGCGCGACCAGCGCCACATCAGCGCCAGAACGGGAATCACGGGCCAAAGTTTTGCGAAGCCCAGAATCGCCAAGCGGCGTAGCGAGAACGGCATGTCGTCCATCACTACATGTAACTGTATGGCGGACGTGCTGAGTGCGATCAGCGCCGACAACCCGATCAGAAGGGCGGCGAGTCGAATCCCGGCATGGCGGTTGTCGGTAGCGCTGACTGCTCGAACCGATCTCGGCAAGGGCAGCTGCCCTCGCGGCGCCCTGACAGGCGGCGCCTTCGCGTCCACCAAGGGCGCGCTCATCAGGCGACGCATCGCGGCGCGATAGCGCCACGCCAGCGACCACGCACCGAGCCAGGTCAGGCCGACAGCCATCACGAAGATGGAGCTGATCTTGCCGATCGAATCGTCCATAAAGGCCGGCCGTGACGTGGTGCTGCCAGCATCGCACCGAACTTCGCGGCGATCAAGCAGCCCGCGTAGGGCGCAATAACCGAAGGGCATTGCGCCGAATGTTGGTCCAGGTCTCCTACATCATCAGCGGCAGCGCTACCCGCCCAATCGCGAGGATGCACGCCCATCTCCACCAACCTGCGAAACGTCGAATATGGCCAGTCGGCCGCCAGCGTCGCATGCCCATGTTTGACGGGAATGAAATGCAGGTAGTCCATGTGGGCATTAAATCGGCTTCGTCCCGGGTGAGGCGCTCCCATTAGCGTTGCCATATGCCGCGTTCCCCGCGAGCGCGCAGAACGGCGGATCGTCGTTCATAAACCGGGAGCCCTTGTGAGAATCCGGGCCTTGATTGGCAACGTAGGGTGGGCAACTTGTTGCCCACCCT
>CBDTZF010000487.1:0-1965 GCA_965364825.1 uncultured Rhodocyclaceae bacterium
TTATTGCACCCTACGATGATGCGTTTTGGTGCCCGCGAGCGGCGACGATCTTGGTAAGTATCGGAGCAGTCCTGTCCGGTAGGTTGGGCAGACGAAGGAAGCCCAACATCCTGCTGGTCGCCGAACGTTGGGCTTCGCTACGCTCTGTTCAACCTACGATACAGCTACCGGTTCAGCCGCTGTGCGACCGCCGAGCGTATCGCGGCGGCGCGGATCTGGCCGATGTTCTGCAAGCGCACATCGATCTCCAGCCGCTGGCTGATCTTGCGATCCGATGCGGTGTTGATCAAGGCGCTGGTGACGGCTTGCCGCGTGATGTCGTGCAGCGCGGCAGTGAAGCCCTTGACGTCATTCACAACCACGCCGCGATAGTTCTGCACGCCTGCCAGCGAGACGCCGGGTGCCGCGACATCGGTCACACCGTGGCCGGCCGACGGGCCGACCAGCGTCGCCGTGGCGGGTGTACCGGCAATCGTCGAGGCCGCGCCCGCGCCGCCGGTACCGATCTGCACCGGCATCGCCGATCTGGCAATCGAGATCGGGATCGAGAGACCCCGCACGCCCGCAACCGGCATCGATACAGATGCCGTGTGATTTGTCCCCCTGGCGGCGTCGACCGCGGATACGGTGCCCAGCGTCTCGGACAACACCTGCACCCCCGCCTCGCTGATGCGATAGGCGGTGGTCAACTGGATGTTGTCGATGAGGGTGCGCAAGGTAGCGCCAAAGTCCATCTCGATACCACCGATCGACAGGCCGCCGCGCAGTTGCGCCATCTCGCCCTCGTCGATGCGTTCGAGCCGGGAGAAGCGGGCGTCGGCTTGCGCCCAAGGGCGGGCTTCAGCCCAAGCATCCGGCATGGTCGCGCCCGGCGCCGCCACGGCGCCCAAGGGCGCACACGACAAGGCCGCCGCGATGGCGATGGCGAGAGTGTGTAACGGGGGACGATTCTTGCGTTTGCGACACGGCATGACTATTTCCCCAGTTCGTTGCGCGCCGGCAGGGTCAGCAGCATGGTGCCGATGTCGGCCCGCCGCACGCCCTCGCCAATCGGCGCCTTAGGTCTGACCTTCCAGTCCGCGGGGCTATTGAAGTGTTGGCTGGCAATGTTCACCTCGGCGCGCGCGGCGAGCACGGCACCGCTCCACATGCCTAAAAAGACCGCCTTGGGCACAGGAACCGTGCCCACCGCCGGGTCGCCCACGAGGACGGTATTCTCGTCCAGCCCCTTGACTACCACGAAGTGTTTGTAGCCTTGAGTATCGACCAGCGTTATGCCCGGCACGCCAATCTTCAAAAAGGATTCGAGCTTCATCTTGAAGCCATCCGAGCGCAGCCCTTGCGCATCCAGATAGCGCTTCATGTCGAGCATCGAAAAGCCCTGCGCCTGGATTCTTTCGCGGTCGCCCCCATCGATCATGGACTTGAACACCGTATCTTCCGATGTCGGCCGCTGGTAGTGATAGGTGAGCAGCGTCGCCACCGCCGCGGAGCCACAACTAAAATCGTACTGCTGGCGGACAACCCGATCCCAGCGCATTTCCTGAAGGCTTCTGGGCTTTAGATTGAATGAGCCGAAGGAACCCGAGACGTTGACCGGCCCGGCCACAGCGTAGCTGCCGGCGAATAGTGAAAGCGCGAGTGCAAAAAGATTCGCGCTCGCCACGCGGCGGGAACCTTTACGCGTTATGACTCGCGAAAACTCACTCCGCGATGAAAACGCTGATACCCACAGCTGCATCCACCGCATTGTTGTTCCCGCTCATGAGATTGAAAATGCCGACCCCCGAGAAACCGTCAAACGCATGCTGCTCGATGGTGACGGCACCGGTGGACATGGTATTCGCGGAGAACGTCCCGCCCGTGACCGTGGCATCCAGATCCTGAATGCTCTGCACGTTGGTAAACATATCGCCATTGCGTCCGCGCAAGGCGTCCATGTCTTCCGAAGGCATGAGTTCAAGC
>CBDTZF010000488.1:0-1956 GCA_965364825.1 uncultured Rhodocyclaceae bacterium
ATCAATACTGTTTGAAACGCTCGCCTACTAACAGACACATTACAAGATTTCGCCATCGCGAATCGAGAGAGCGACGTGCGGCAAGCGCCGCCAGCCCCCGTATAATTGGCATTTTTGCAACACCTGCCGCCCATGCCCGCCATCCATCGCCTCTCCGATTCGCTCATCAACCAGATCGCCGCCGGCGAAGTGGTCGAACGCCCTGCCTCAGTACTCAAGGAAGTGCTCGAAAACGCGGTCGACGCCGGCGCGCAGGCGATCGAGGTGGCGCTCGAAGCCGGCGGCACACGGCGCATCCGGGTGAGCGACGACGGCTGCGGCATCGACAAGGACGACCTCGCCCTCGCGCTCGAACGTCACGCCACCAGCAAGATCACCTCGCTCGACGACCTCGAAGGCGTCGCCACGATGGGCTTTCGCGGCGAAGCGCTGGCCGCCATCGCCTCGGTCGCACGCACCACGCTCACCAGCCGCGCGCATGGCACCAGCCATGCCTGGCGCGTGGACGGCCCCGGCAAGGCGCCGGTGCCGGCGGCGCTCAACCAGGGCAGTGTGATCGACGTGCAGGAGCTGTACTACAACACCCCCGCACGGCGGAAATTTCTCAAGACCGAAGGCACCGAATTCGGCCACTGCGACGATGCCTTTCGCCGTGTCGCGCTGGCGCGTCCCGACATCGCCATGCAGTTGTCGCACAACGGTCGCGTCAGCCACCGCCTGCCCGCCGCCGACACACCACGCCGCGTCAGCGGTCTGCTGGGCGACGATTTTCTCGCCCATTCGCGCGCCGTCGACGCCGAGGCCGGCCCGCTGCGCCTGACCGGTTTCGCCTCGCTGCCGGCTTTCTCGCGCGCCAGCCGCGACGCGCAGTATTTCTTCGTGAATGGCCGCTTCGTGCGCGACAAACTCGTCACCCACGCCATCCGCGAAGCCTACCGCGACATCCTGCATGGCAGCCGCCATCCGGCCTATGTGCTGTTTCTCGACATCGACCCGCGCACCGTCGACGTCAACGTGCACCCGGCCAAGATCGAAGTACGTTTTCGTGAATCGCGCGCGGTGCACCAGTTCGTCTACCACGCCCTGCAACGCACACTGGCCGCCTCGGGCGCCGCCCAGGCGACCGCCGACAATGTCGTCGCGCCCGCATCGCCCAACCGCGGCGCGCAAATGCCCGGCTACGACCGGCCACCAACGCAAAGTCCGCTGGCGATGGAATCGGCCACACGCAGCTATTACGACTTCGCCGCCAGTGCGCGACCCAACAGCGCCGGCGACACGACGATGCCACCGGCCGCAATGCCACCGCAAAACGCCGGCGAAGCGCCCCCGCTCGGCTTCGCGCTTGCGCAGTTGCACGGCATTTTCATCCTCGCCCAGAACGCCCACGGCATGGTGCTGGTCGACATGCACGCCGCCCACGAACGCATTCTTTACGAACGCCTCAAGACCGTGCTCGACGGCAGCCCGTCGGTGCAACGCCTGCTAATTCCGGCGGTGCTGTCGGTGTCCGCACGCGAAATGGCGACCGCCGAAACTTGCCGCGACGTGCTCGAATCCATGGGATTCGACCTCTCCGCATCCGGCCCGCAGGCACTTGCGGTGCGCAGCGTCCCCGCCCTGCTCGCCGCCGCCGACGTGCCCGAACTGGTGCGCGCCGTGCTCGCCGAACTCGAAGAAATGCCCGCCTCCGAAGTCGTCACCGCACGCCGCAACGAACTGCTCGCCACCATGGCCTGCCACGGCGCCGTGCGCGCCAATCGCATGCTGACCGTGCCGGAAATGAACGCGCTGCTGCGCCAGATGGAATCAACCGAACGCGCCGACCAATGCAACCACGGCCGCCCGACGTGGACGCAGTTTTCGATGGCCGAGCTGGATCGCTTCTTTTTACGCGGCCAGTAGACGCCGATATCGAATTCAAGCGCCATGCAACGTCGTAGGTTGGGCAGAGCG
>CBDTZF010000489.1:0-1956 GCA_965364825.1 uncultured Rhodocyclaceae bacterium
CCGGTCTGTTGCGGCCGCTGGACAGCGCGCTCGACATGAACATCATTCCGCTGTTCGAGACCATCGACGACCTGCGCGCCAGCAGCGCAACCATGGAGCGCGTGTTCTCGCTCGCGCCGTATATGGCGTTGCTGGAAACCCGCGAACGCGCGCAGGAAGTGATGCTCGGCTACTCGGACAGCAACAAGGACGGCGGCTTTCTGACCTCCGGCTGGGAACTCTACAAGGCCGAAGTCGAACTGATCGAAGTGTTCGCGCGCCACGGCGTTCGCCTGCGCCTGTTTCACGGCCGCGGCGGATCGGTGGGTCGTGGCGGCGGCCCAAGCTATCAGGCGGTGCTGGCCCAGCCGGGCGGCGCGGTGCAAGGACAGATCCGGCTCACCGAGCAAGGCGAAGTGATCGGCGCAAAGTACGGCAATGCCGAGGTCGGTCGGCGCAATCTCGAAGTGCTCGTCGCCGCCACCTTGCAGGCCAGCCTGCAGCGCGACACGGCGCCGGCGCCGCAGCCCGAATTCATGGACGCGATGCAGTCGCTCTCTGACCACGCCTACCGCGCCTACCGCGCGCTGGTCTACGAAACGCCGGGATTCGAACAGTATTTCTGGGAATCGACGGTGATCACCGAGATCGCCGCGCTGAACATCGGCTCGCGCCCGGCATCGCGAAAGAAGAGCACCGCCATCGAGGATCTGCGCGCCATTCCGTGGGTGTTCAGCTGGGCGCAATGCCGCCTCATGCTGCCAGGCTGGTACGGCTTCGGCGCTGCCGTCAAGGCTTTCCTCGCCGAACGCCCGGACGACGGGCTCGCCTTGCTTCAAGACATGAACCGGTCGTGGTCGTTCTTCTCGACCGTGCTCTCCAATATGGACATGGTGCTATCTAAAAGCGATCTGGCGATCGCCAGTCGCTATGCGAATCTGGTGCGCGACAAAGCGCTGCGCGACACGATCTATCCGCGCATCCGCGCCGAGCATCACGATACCATCGAGGCATTGCTGGCCATTACCGGGCAATCCGAACTGCTCGAAGGCAACCCGCTGCTGAGTCGCTCGATTCGCAACCGCTTCCCGTATCTCGACCCGCTCAACCATGTTCAGGTGGAGTTGCTGCGCCGCCATCGCGACGGCCACACTGATGATCGCGTACAGCTTGGTATCCATATTGCAATTAACGGTATTGCCGCCGGGCTGCGAAACAGTGGCTAACGTTCTCGTAACATTTAGATACAAGTAGACAGTAGATTTTTGTGTTTCTGCGACATATTCCCGCGCAAAACTGCCCATACTTGAGAGCTATTCGTCTTCGGGAAAGGGAATATGCCAATCGAAGGCATCGTAGTTATGGTTTTAGCCGGCGCCGGCGGCGCATGGTGGTGGTTGCGGCGTGACCGCAACAGCGCTGACGAAAACGACGAAATGATCAGCAGCCGCTACCATTGCGTGGCCATCCATCCCGGCGAAGGGGCCTGTCGCACGGCGCTCACGCTCAAGGCTCAGCGCTTTCTTTCGGACGAAGCGCCGCTGTTGCCGCTGGCCAGTTGCGATGTGGCGCGTTGCCGCTGCACCTTTGAACACCACAAGGATCGCCGCCGTTCCAACCGCCGAAACCCTTACACCGCGCAATCGCACACCTTCGTTGTTCAGGGCGGCGTCGACCGTCGCGGCCGTCGCGGCCGACGCGACACCGACGGCATGCACGTGGCGTAAGCGCTCGGGCGCGGTGTCAGATCCCCAGCAGGGCTTTGACCGCGGGCCATTGACGGCGACTGACCGGCAACTCCTCCTGCAGCCCTTTGAGGGCAATCAGCCAGCGGCCCTCACCTTCGTTGGCCTCACGCCGCACACCGGCGATGGCATCGCGCGCCACCAGACAATTGCGGTGGATGCGCACAAAACGATTGGCGTAGCTCTCTTCCAGGCAAACCAGGGAGTCATCGAGCAGATATTCGCGCTCGAC
>CBDTZF010000490.1:0-1948 GCA_965364825.1 uncultured Rhodocyclaceae bacterium
CGGAACTGCTTGTCGACGCGCTTTACTATCTCACGCGCTTTCCTGACCAGCTCCACCATCCCGCCGAAGACGGGATCGTCGCCCGGCTGCAACAGAAATCGGCAATTGATGACGAACTCGCCGAAACAATACGTTCGCAGCACGCCACGCTGGCCCGCCACGGCGAGGATTTGATGCGCGATCTGGAATCTGCGGCGCGCGAGGAAACGATGTCATGGGCATTGGTGCATTCCAATGTCCGTCTGTATGCCGAACTTTTGCGCCACAACATGGCGACCGAGGAGCTGGCGCTTTTTCCCTTGGCCCAGCGCCATCTCGAGGCGGACGACTGGTCTGCGCTTGAACAGGCTGAGGCCGCAAATGCACCGCGCGATCCGCTGTTCGGTAAGCCGGTCGATGCGCGTTTCGCTCAACTTCGTCGAATCATTGCCAGAGAATCGGACTGCGGTTGCGAAGTTCATCCGCGGTGACCGCTCATGTACGCCGATATGCGTACACGGACCGACACCGCGCCAAAATTCCTCAATCTCACCCGGATTCGTTGGCCGATCGGTGCGATCGCCTCGATCGACCACCGTGTATCGGGCGTGCTGCCGCTCATCGCGCTGCCCTTGCTCGCAATCGCGCTTGAAAAGTCGCTGCGCAGTAGCGCTGATTTTTCCGCGCTCGGGGCTTGTTGGTTTGATACCCCTTGGGGAGCATCCTCGCTAGTCGTTGTGGTGTGGGCGCTCAGCCATCACGTGCTTGCCGGGGTACGCCATTTGTTGATGGATATCGGTATCGGCAGTGGTCTGCACACCGCGCGCCGCAGTGCAGTTGCGGTGATTGCCGCCGGCGTGCTGGTGGCGATCATCACGGCGATCGGGGCGCTGTTATGAGAGTCTTTTCCGGACAACGTGCGTGGTTGCTGCAACGGGCAAGCGCGCTGCTGATGTTGATCGCGCTCGCCGGCGGTGCGGTCACCTTGCTGGTCGGCCCGCCCATGGATTACGCCGCATGGTTTGCCTGGGCCACCAGTCCCTTCGGCGCCGTTCTCATCATCATTACCTTTGCCGCGCTGTGCGCGCACGGCTGGGTGGGCGTGCGCGATATCGTGCTGGACTATGTGCACCCCCGTATCGTGCGCCTTCCCCTGCTTGCCCTCATTGCACTGACTTTGGTTGCCGTCATGCTTTACGTGGTGATTACGCTGATCACGCGCTGAGTTTGCCGCCGACACGGAGAATGCCATGCATATCCACATTTATCGCTACGATCCCGATGCCGATGCCCGGCCGCGCATGCAGGAATACGAGATCACACCGGAGCACGGCGACAAGAAACTGCTCGACGTGCTGGTGCGCCTCAAAACGATCGACGACAGCCTGTCCTTCCGCCGCTCATGTCGTGAGGGCGTATGCGGGTCCGACGCGATGAATATCAACGGACGCAACGGTCTGGCCTGTATCACCGATATCCACGACTTGCGCGAGCCGGTGGTTTTGCGTCCGTTGCCCGGCTTTCCGGTGATACGTGATCGGATCGTCGACATGACGCAGTTTTTCGCGCACTACCATTCGATCAAACCGTAGGTGATCAACGACGAGACGCCGCCCGAGCGCGAACGGCAGCAGTCGCCCGAGGCGTGCGAACGCCTCAATGGCCTCTACGAATGCATCCTGTGCGCTTGTTGCAGCGCGTTTTGTCCCTCCTACTGGTGGAACCCGGACAAATTCACCGACCCGGCCGGGCTGCTGCAAGCCTATCGCTTCATTGTCGATGATCGCGACACCGCCACCGCGGAACGTCTCGCCTACCTCGATGATGTGTATCGCCTGTTTCGCTGCCGAACCATCATGAACTGCACCGAGGTGTGCCCCAAGCACCTGAGCCCGTCGCACGCAATCGAGCAGATTCGCGTGGCGCTGGTACGCGAATCATCCTGAGCGAGCAACTCGGCACAGGCTGC
>CBDTZF010000491.1:0-1945 GCA_965364825.1 uncultured Rhodocyclaceae bacterium
AGGCCTACCGCCCGGAAGAAAAGGATCGGGCGCAGGCCGCGATCAACTTCGTGGTGTTCGCGACGATGGCGGTCACTTCGTTTGCGTCCGGCGCACTGGTCACCACACAGGGCTGGACATTGTTGAACATCGGTTCGCTGTTGCCCGTGGCGCTGACCGGCGCGGCGTTGGTGTGGCTGGTGCAACGCCAGCGTGCCGAGGCAAGGCAGGCCGCGTGAGTGTGTGGGCGTGCGAGCGCCAAAGACTGCACGATGTTGGCGGCTGCACGATTGACGACGAATTCACGCCAGATTCACGGCCGTTCACGCAGCGTGTCTGGCGTGGTTTCCTGCATTGTTTAGCCGAATCGGGTCTGACGCTAATGGCGGTTGGCGCCGCCACCCCTGACCATGAAATACGACGCGCGCACACGATACGTAGGGCGGGGTTCACCCCGCCAAAACGCCCGGCGAGGCACCGATGGCCGGCTGAACCCGGCCCTACGTCATCACCACCTCGCGTTATTTCACGCATAAACTTATGCGCCAGGCGTCACCAGCGACGCCCGTTCACCATCGATGCGATGACACCATTTCAAACCGACTCCGTCGCTGCTGTTTTCCAGACCTATCCAGCCGGCATTCGCAGGAAACTGCTTGCGTTGCGCGAGCTGCTCTTTGAGACCGCGGCGCGGACGCCGGGCGTTGGCGTGCTCGAGGAAACTTTGAGGTGGGGCGAGCCCGCCTATATCACCTCCCGGACGAAGAGCGGATCGACGATACGAATCGGTTGGAAGAAGGCAAACCCGAGGCAGTATTGCATCTACTTCATCTGCACCACGAAGCTTGTCGACGCCTTCCGCACGCTGTTCCCGGATGACTTCACGTTCGAGGGAAACAGGGCGCTTGTCTTTGATGAACGAGAACCTGTGCCAATGGATTCGTTGGCGTTCTGCATCGCGGCGGCCCTCACGTACAAGTTGAAATCGGGTGGCAGGGGCGCCGGGGGCGTTAGCGTGAACGAACACGCGTAGAGTCACGCGGCGTAGGGCCGGATTTACCCGGCTATCAGTGCCTCGTCGGGCACCGTGGCGGGCTAAAACCCGCCCTACCTGTGTTGCGCGCGGGTCGTCTTTCGTGGTCAGGGGTGGCGGCGCCAACTTTGCTGCTGTCTTCATACGGCGGATAACGCCTTCGGCTCATCCACCCTACATGCGGCGCCAGGCGGAACCTCGATCCCGGATGGCCTGCCGTAAGCTACGCATCGTAGTATTGCCAAGTATCTTTGAATCCGACCATGGGGATCTGCATGACATTTACCCGGCCTGTCCGTCCGTCGAAGGACGAGATTGCGCGAATGCCGCCTTTCGAAGGGCTGTCGCCGGGGCACATTCATCTCGTCAGCACCCATGCGCAGGCGGAGCTGGCGCTGCGCGCGCTCACGGCGGCGCGGGCGATCGGTTTTGATACCGAAAGCAAGCCGACCTTCCGGGTTGGCGATGTCTCCGGCGGGCCGCACGTGATTCAACTGGCAACGGCCGAGGATGCCTTTATCGTTCAGGTGGGCGGCACAACGCCAATCGATTTCCTGAAGACCGTGCTCGAATCGACGACCATCGTGAAAGTAGGCTTCGGGCTCAAATCCGACCGCGGTCCGGTGCAGGAGAAACTCGGTGTGCGCGTCGGTGAAACCGTCGACCTGTCGTACGCTCTGCGCGAACGCGGCTACGCCCAAGCGGTTGGCGTGAAAGCGGCGGTTGCCATCGTGTTGGGCCGCCGATTGCAAAAATCCCGCGCGGTCAGCACCTCGAATTGGGCGCTGCCGAAACTGAGCGCAAAACAGTTGCGCTATGCCGCCGATGACGCCTACGCTGCGCTGGCGGTGTTTCACGCCCTTGGCATGTAGGGTCGGAACAACAAGGAGAGCTTCAATGAAGCGTATCGATCACGGTTTGGGCGGCAGCGTG
>CBDTZF010000492.1:0-1937 GCA_965364825.1 uncultured Rhodocyclaceae bacterium
TGTTTGCTGGCGGCCGCCTCGTTGTTGTGAAGGGCGCCGTAGCCGCGGTGGCCGTTGGCCATTGGAAGGTTTTCGAGGTAGAAGATTGACGCGCCGTTGTCGACGGTCGTCGGCACCGGTGCCTTGGCGCGGCGGTAGTCTTTGGCGTAGCGGCGAAGGTGTCTGCGGTGATCGGCAGCGACGATTTTCATGCGCGCGGCAAGCGGCGCGAAACGCTTGTCGAGATAGCGGTCGACGCAGGCTTCGTTCTTGCCCTGCGCGCAGGCGTCTTGCGCGGCCTGGACGACGTCGAAATTCATCAGCACATCGTTGGGGGCGTGCTGGCGTATTTCGTCGAGCGAGGCGACGACGCTGCGCAGCTGCCACAGGCGATCGAAGCTCTCCGCCAGGGCATCGCTGGTATTTGCCAGCTTCAGACGGATGTCGGTGTCCATGAAAATGTATTTGTCAGCCAGCGGATTGGGTTTCATGTGGTAGGAATCTTCGACGTTCCGGCCGCCGAGCATGAAGGCGCTGCGATCCGCGAGCAGGAATTTGTGATGCATAAACGCGGTGAGGTAGTCCCAGTCCTTCTGCGCCTGCGCGCTATTCTGGCGCGCGAGCGGCAGATAGCTGTTCACCGTATCGAACACCGGATTGATCTGCTCGGCAAAGGTGAGGCGGACGAAGGCGAGTTTGAGCTTGGCGGCCAGACCTTCGGCGCCGCCCATGTAGCGTGCCTTGAAGTAGAGTTTCCCGAGCGCCTTGAGCTGCTCGGCCTGCGCGCTGTCGGCGGTCGCTGAGCCTGCGGCCAGTGCTTCGGTGTCGATCGCCTGTCCGCGCGTGATGGCGTAGGCCATGAGTTTGGGATTCTTGCCGTAGAGGCCGGAGAGGAACAGGCTGGAGCCGGCGAAGCTGCGGTTCGAATAATCCTGCCCGTCGAGCACATCGGCCGCGAAATGGCCATCGACTGCGGCGACTTTCTGCTCATCGCAGGCGCTCGCCTTGACGCCCACATCGGCGCAGCTCAGCGTGAGATACGCGGCGTCCTTGATGATTTCGCGGGTGGGGCGGTTGTACAAGCGGACCGCGATGTTGCCGCCCCCTTGTTGTTCCAGCCAACTGAGTCGGTCGAGGTCTTTATAGGCGCTGAAATAGTCGAGCAGCAAACGCACGCGCACGCCGCGCCGCGCGGCATCGATCAGGGCCTGGCTGAGGCGCGACGAGGTGTAATCGTCGCCGAAGATGTAATAGGCGAGGTCGAGACTTTGTTTGGCCGCTTCGACGAGGCGGAGTTTTTCGGCAAACGCGGCGTCGTTCTGCGTGATGACCTGTGCTTCGGTAACGGCGAGGGGTCCGGCGGTGGCCTGTTGTGCAAGAACGTCGTCAATTGGCGGCTGTTCCATCCGCGCCGTCGTTTGACAACCGCCGACGAGTAGCGCGGAGAGGGTGATCAGGACGAGAAGATGCCGTTTCATTGCGTGTTCCTTGAGCAGGGAGTTGCCCGTGGCGGGCGAGTCGGGCGGCGCGATTCGACCACGCGACGCCCGGTTCGCGACTTGTGACGTAGCTTACTGGCATCGGATTGGGCAGTACAGGCGTTGCAGTGGAGCCGCGGTCCGCTCGCGTGTGGCCACGGAAGCGGCAGGGCAGGTATTAGTCCGCCATCATCGCTTGGAGGTCACTCGACCCGCAGCAGCACGATGCGGTCGGTATACGTGTCGATGACCCAGACATACGGCGCGCGGGCAAGCACCGCTTCGGGCTTGTAGAAGGCGTCCGCGCCGAGGCCGCGCCGGCCGGTGCCGAGCACGCCGAGGAGCGTGTGGTCGCGGTCAAGCATCAGGATGCGATGATTGTATTCGTCGGCGAGCCAGATTCGGTCGCCATCGAAAGCGAGGTACTTAGCCCGGATATTTCATGACTCATGGCGGCGTACCCGAGGCGGGTGCGTTACC
>CBDTZF010000493.1:0-1937 GCA_965364825.1 uncultured Rhodocyclaceae bacterium
GGCATCCACCTGCACGCGGCAAGCGGCAAAGTGAGCACCCAGGCCCAAAGCGGTCCCATCCGCGCCGCCGCAGACAAGCGCGTCACCCTCGCCAGCACCGAAGCAAGTGTTACCGCAGAAGCGCCTAAATACCTGCTCGCCACCGCCAACGGCGCCTACATGCGCCTGGAAGGCCCCAACATCCAACTGCATGCGCCGGGGCAGGTGAAATTCAAATCGAGCCAGAAGAATTGGACCGGGCCGAAGTCGAGCAGCGTGGCCTTGAGTTTGCCCAAGTTGGGTGAGTTGACGCTGTGCGAGATGAAATCGACCCAGGCTGCGGCAAACGGCGGTGCGCTCGTGGCAATCGGCTGAAGGCATGACGATGCTTATCCATCGTATCTTCGATGAATACGATTTCGCGCTCATCGACCCGATCATAAGCGAAGGCTTCCCCGAGTCCGTCGCCACCGTGCCGCTGTTGCCCGCCGGTCTCGAAGACAGCGCCCACCTGTTGCCTGCGCTCATCGACCTGCGCGCCTTGGCGCAAGAGTCGCGCGACGCATTGCTCGAGTGGATCGAACAGGCGCCGAGCCCGCCGTTGAGTGCACTGCTCGCAACCCGCGCCGATCGCGGCCGCATCATGCGCCACCTGGCGGGTAAACTCGTGGTGCGCCTTGCCGATGGCAGCCGCAGCTTGCTGCGAGTGCACGATCCGCGCGTGTTTGCGCACCTGCGCTGGATTCTGAACGAGAGGCAGTTGGCGCAAATGCTCGGCCCCATCCGGCACTGGCACTACTGGCATGTGGGCCGCTGGCGCGTACTCGAATCGCCCGGCACCAATACCGGCGCGACCTCCCTGAGCGAGGGGCAATGCGCGCACTTGTGGCGCGTCGATGCAATCAACGCCTTCTTCGCCCAACACGGCGTGCCGGAGGACGAGCACGAATTCACCGCCCGGGCACGCGCGCTATCCGGCTGCATCGGCCGCGCCCAAATCTACGGCTGGCGCAAGCGCGCCGACTGGCTCGCCTTTGCCCAACTGTGCAGCGAGTGCCACCCCGAGTTCGACCGCCACCCGCGCATCGTCGAACTCATCGAAGGGCTCGACGAGGACGAAGCGGACTTTCGCGACGCCATCGCGCTCATCGACGAGGACGGCCGCCGGCGCATCGCCGACGAATTGACCAATCGACTCGATCGACCCAATCCACCCACGGCATCCGCCGTTCGAGACGGGAAAACCCCATGAGCACCACCACCGCACCGACGAAACTCAAGCTCGATCACACGCTGAGCGAGCCGACCTGCGACTTCTGCGAAAAGGAGGGCCTGCCGATTCTGCCGGTGCGCTTCGCGATCGCGCCCAAAGGCGCCCTCGCGCCGCGCGCCGGCGGTGCCATGCTGCCGGATGGCTGCGGCGCGGACGCGCTCGATCTGGGCGAACACGCCCACTACACGACCCGCATGCTGCGCAGCGGCTATCTGTATATGTACAACGAAGCGCTCAAGCGCTGGTCGGCATGGTACGTTGCCGACGGCGCGTATTTCGTTGAATTCCCCGTGGCACAGCCGCTCTCGCCCGCGCTCGCGGCAGCGCGCGAGCCGTGCGCGCGCTCCGGCCACCGCGAGATTGCCTCATGCATCACCATCAGTAGCCCCAAGCTGGCAAGCACGGTGTGGCTCGCGTTCTCCGATGTGCATTGGACGCCCGCGGTGCTCGAACGTCATGGCGATGCGGCTTACCGCGCGCGCCACATGCGCAAGCTCAACGTCAAGCAACTGCTCGGTGGGCAAGCGCCTGCGGGCGAGCCGATCGAACCGATCAGGAAACTCGATGAGACAGTGGCCGAATACGCATCGGTTGACGCCAAGTATTTCGGCTTCGGCGCCTCCTTTGAGTCGCGCGCAGGGCGTGCCGATCAGGTGATCGCCGCGGCCGACGCGCTCAAACCCGA
>CBDTZF010000494.1:0-1932 GCA_965364825.1 uncultured Rhodocyclaceae bacterium
TTGCACCAATCAACGGTTGAACGGTGCAATGCGCTTCGGTTATTGACACCCTACGAAAAACGGGGCAATCCGCGCGGTCGGTTTCAGGCGCCGCCCGGGCCGGCGCGGAATTCGACGCGGCGGTTTTCGGCGGCGAACGGGTTGGCGATGTTGTAGGGATGGTCCATGCCCGCGCCCACCGAACGCAGGCGCTGCGGGGCGATGCCATGCTGCTGCACCAGGTAGGCCTTCACCGCATTCGCACGACGCAGTGACAGACCTTCGTTGTACGGGCGGCTACCCACCGCGTCGGTGTGGCCTTCAATCACCACCTCGGTTCCTCTATTGGCGAGCTTGATGCCGCTGGCCACTGCGTCGAGCTGGCGTTTCGCGCCCGGCATGATGGTCGCCGAATCAAAGGCGAACTGCACCGGCAGTGCGAGGCCGTCGGGTTTGACGGCTTCGGCGGCGGTCTGGTCTGACGTCAAGCGGATCGAGCGAAACTTGATCGTCGGTGAAGGGCTGGCATCGCGGCTCAGGATGGCCGCGACATCGCGCGGATCGGGTGTTTCGTCCGCCCGGTAGAGGCGCACATCGCCGGCATGGGCGAATTGCATGGTGGCGCCGAGGGCAAGGCAGAGTGTAAGCAGGCGAGTGGTTTTCATGTCTTCCTCCAGGGGTTGTTGGCTGTTGGGCCATTCGTAACCTGAGTCGACGGGGCGTGGAATTTGGTTCGATTTTTTTCGCTGGTGCGGAACGCAGGCAGTCGGGGGCGAGTCGCTGATACGCGAGGCAAGTGGTGGAGCTCAGTGCGGTGACAAGCGCTGGCGCAGTCGTGAAAGCACGGCCGGCCACATCGTCTGCCAGCAGCACGCGTGGTCAATGTCCGGCACCTCGATCGCTTCAGCGCCGGCGTGATGGCGCACATACGCATTCACCAGGTCGACGGGCACATTGCGATCCGATCCGCCCGCGTAATGCCATTGCGGCATCGTCGCAGGCAGTGGCGGGCGCTGCGCCGGATTCAGCGAGCCGCGAAGCGGGCTGTAATTGTGCAGGTTTGCCCAGCGATCGATGTCGAGATTGGCGCCAAGCGTGACCACGGCCGCCGTTGTGGGAAAGTGTTCCGCCAGCAGCACGGCGAGCGTTCCGCCGCCACTGTGGCCGAAAAACGCCAGCCGGTCGTAGGGACGCGTGGCGAGAAAGTGGCGCAGCGCGGTCGCCATGCTGTCGACGACTTCGGGCGCATAGCGTCGATGCGTCCACATCAATGGATGGCATGGCGGGTCGCCTTCGAGGCCGAAATAACACGGCCGGCCCAGATACAGCACCGCACCATCGTCCAGGCGCATAAGATCGAACATCAGCGGCTGTCTTGGCGTGGGGTCGGCGGCGACCTGGGTGCCGCGCCGCCACGGTGTGCCATCGTGCTCGATATAGACGTGCAACACGCCGCGGCCGTCGTCTACCGCGGGGCGGGCGTAGATGAGATGCTTGAATGCCGCGCCAGGGATCACTTCGCGGATCAGGCCGTCGGCGGTGGCGCGCTGGTCAATCCATGCTGCTGGCGTCATACAGCCCGTCAGCAGCAGGCAGAAAAACGCCAGCGCGGCGCGAGAGCGCACGGCGCTGGCGTTATTGCGAAACGCGTCGCTCAGAATTCGCTGCGCAATCCGATGGTGAAGGCGTAGCTGTCGGTCTTTTCGAGGCCGAGTACGGCGTCGACGTTGGCAAACGCCGACAGCCCGTTGGGATAGACGGTCACCACCCCGAGGCCGAGGGTGAAGAAGTTGCGGTCGGGATCTTCGGTGGGAATCGCGAAGAAGGTGTTGAACGGATCCGCGGTGTACTTCGCCACCAGCGTGCGGCGGTCGTTCTGGTACTCGTGATTCCATTCAAGCGTGGCATACGGCGTGAACACACCCGAGGTGGTGCTGATGGCTTTGGAAATGC
>CBDTZF010000495.1:0-1902 GCA_965364825.1 uncultured Rhodocyclaceae bacterium
CGACATAGCCTTGCGCGGCTGAGGCGATGCGTGAGGTGGGCGTGTCGAGAATCAGGCGGCTGTGGTGAATGGCGCGCAGCCAGCCGAACAGCGCCGCAATGCCGATCAGCGCCACGGCCGCCTGGCGAACCGGCGGGCCGGTGTAGATCGCCACCAGTGCGAGCCCGGCAACGCCCGCGGCGAGAACGCTGCCGGTGCGGTCAGGGCGAAGTGAAACGAGCACAGTTGTGGGCGGCGATCAGGCGATGAACAGCGACTTCAGGTCGACGTCGGCTTTTTCGGCCGTGGAGAATTCAAGCAGCGGCTTTTCGGTGAACTGGAACATGCGCGCGATGATGAGATCGGGGAACTGTTCGATGCGTACGTTGTGCACGTTAACGCTTTCGTTGTACCACTCACGCCGGTCCGCGATGCTGTTTTCAAGCGCGGTGATGCGCGTCTGCAACTGCATGAAATGCTCGTTTGCCTTCAGTTCGGGGTAGGCCTCGGCGACTGCGAACAGTTGGCCGAGTCCCATGCGCAGCATGCCTTCGGCGGCGCCGAGCGCAGGAACATCGTGTTGAGCGCGGGCGTCCGATACGCGGGCGCGCGCTTGGATTACGCGGGTCAGCGTGGATTCTTCGAACTGTTTGTACTGCCGGCAGACCTCCACCAGCTTGGGCAATTCGTCATGGCGCTGTTTGAGCAACACGTCGATGTTGGCCCAGCCCTTGGCAATGTTGTGCTTGAGGCGCACCAGGTTGTTGTAGATGACGACGCTGTACAGCAAGGCCACAGCGAGTACGGCCAGCAGGACGATAGATGAAACGGCCATCGAAACATGTTCCTATGTAAATGTGTTTGGGCGCCAACGCCAAGTCGGCAGTGTAAGCGTTTGGTCGAGCCCACGGCGGTGCGGCGGGAAAGGCTACTCTGGTGGATCGGGCGTTTCCGGCAACAAGCGTTCCGCGTGTTCGGCGGGGATCGCCAACTGGCGGATCATCTGAGTACGGTTGATGCGCAGCAGTTTGGCGATGGCGTCGAGATCGTCGGGAATGGCGGGGTTGTCCCAGTTACGAGCAGTGTGGCGGGCGAGCGCATTGGCCAGCACCACCGTGCGTACCCGCGGATTCGAGGCGGCGCTCTGGTCCATCAACGTCACCAACAACTCGGGAAGTCGCCACGCGCGGTTTAGCGCGAGCTGAATCTCGTTGGCGGTGAAGTTGAACGCCGCGCGTTGCGCGAGTGCGCTGCGCAGGGCGCGATCGGCGCGCTGGCGGTCGTACACCTGTTTGGTGAGCGCCGGCGCAAAAATCCAGCAAAGCATATCGGCGGCGTCGTAGAGCAGCGCGCCAAGGGTGATTTCCTCGACGTCCAGATCATGCCGCACGATGGCCCATTCGCGCGCGTACTGCGCGGCACGGCGGGCGCGTGCGATTACGCGCAGCACGCCAATCAGCGCGGCGCTATGGTCGGCGAGCGCATCTTCCAATGTCGGCATATCGTGAAAGGTGCGAAAAAACGGCGTCACGCCCATCATCATGATGGCGCGGTCGATCGTGGTGATATCGTGGTTCTGTTTGCCGCTGCGATGCTGCGCCAGGTGGATCAACAAGCGCAGCGTCATAAGCGGGTCGCTCAGCACCACGGCCGTGATCTGGCGGCCGGCAATGGCCTCGTGATCGGCCTCGAGCGCCGCCAGTTCTCGCACTGTGCGGCGCAGCACGGGCAGCGGCGCGCACGAGAACGCTGCCACATAGTCGTCAAGGTTGGCATGCGCGTGGTGGATGCGGGGCATGGGAAGCAAAGGCCGAAGGAGTGCTGAAGATAACGGTACGGCCGCGGGCGAACTTGAGCCCACGGTGCAGGGGAGACGCAGGGCGCATTTCATTGTAATCTTTGAGGCTGAGCACGCGCGGGGCA
>CBDTZF010000496.1:0-1901 GCA_965364825.1 uncultured Rhodocyclaceae bacterium
GGCTGCACGTTCATGGTCCGCCGGAAAAGGCAACGTCATCGACCGGCCGGATATTGCGCCGACGGCGATACCATGCCGCGATGGTTTGCCTGGGGCGGCGCAGCGACGAAAGGTAATAGATGATCTTGAAGATGCGCAGCGCGCGCCAGATCGGCGTGTTGCCATAGATGTCGCCAGCCAGCACGGAAAGCAGCGCTTCCTCGGTGCGCAGAAAGTTTCTCGGGCCCATGAAAAGGTCGCGCATGGTGGGCGTGGTCATGCGGTAGATGAACCACGAAAACTCACGTGGGCCGCGCCGCACGGTGCGATCGAAACGCGCCAATGCCTCCAAACGGCGCGCCGGATCGCGCAGGCTGGTGTCGATCGCCTCGCTACCCACCACCGCGCTCTGCATAGCCATCCAGACGCCCGATGAAAACACCGGATCAATGAAGGCGAAGGCATCGCCGAGCAAGACATAGGCGTCGCCGTGGGTGTGGTCGGCGCTATAGGAAAAATTGCCGGTGGCTTCGACCTTGCTCGAAAGCTGCGCATCGACCAGACGTTCGGCGAGCGGCGGGCATTTGGCGATGGTTTCTTGCAGAAAATCTTCCACCGAGCCGGTGCGGGTTTTCAGGTAGCTGGGCCACACCACCGCACCGACGCTGGTCGCGCCATCGTGCAGGGGGATAAACCAGAACCAGCCATGCTCGAACCAGAAAATCGAGATGTTGCCTTCCGCGCTGCCGGCGTGACGGCGCGCGCCGGTGAAATGCCCATAAAGTGCCGCGCTGTTGTGGCGCGGATTCTTGTGCTTGGCCTTGAGGCGTTTCGCCATGAAGGTGTCGCGGCCCGACGCATCGACCACAAAGCGCGCGCGCCACGTCTGTTCGCTGCCATCAGCCGTCTTCGCCCGCACCACGGCCCCCTGCGCGTCCGGCAATAACTCGACGTCGCGCACCCGGCAATCCTCGATCACCTCGGCGCCTTTGCGCGCCGCGTTGCGGATGAGGATGGCGTCGAATTCCGAGCGCCGCACCTGATAGGCCGTGGGCAGTGCCTTGTTCCAGGCCTTGGCAAAATCGAAGGTCTGAGGATGATCGTGCCACGGCGAAACGAACTCGGCGCCATGCTTGACCATGCCGATCGCGCGAATTTCGTCTCCGACGCCCAGCGTTTCAAAAAGCGGCAGATTGGCCGGCAGCAGCGATTCACCGATGTGAAAGCGCGGATGCCGGGACTTCTCCAGCAGGGTGACGCGATGGCCCTTTTCAGCCAGCAGCGTTGCGGCGGTGGAACCGGCCGGGCCACCTCCGATCACCAGCACGTCGCAGTCAATTACCGCCGGCGTTGTATTGCCGATCATTTCGTTTTCGTTCCGGATACAGGGATTTTGATGCGTTTTTGCGTGCGACAGGATAACCGCAATGCGCCAGACTTGGCGAAACAGGCCGTGTAAGCGCAGGTTTTCGAGCGAAACAACTGGCGCGGTAACTTGTTGATTTGCGATCGCTATCCGCGCGAAGCTCGCGCGATGCGACGCTGGAACGATCTGACCGTCGGTCTTGGAGACGTTTTATGACGGTGCAGCATCGCGCCGCCGATCGCCGCGCCAGTCTGCCGACACGACTCGTAACCATTACGGCCCGGTCAGGCCAATGTATCGCCATTCCCCTTCACCGCCAGCATGATCTTGCCGATGTGCTTGCTGCTCTCCATCAATGCATGTGCGTCGCGCACTTTGTCGAGCGGGAATACCGCGTGAATGATGGGCAGACATTTTCCCTGCGCCAGCAAGGGCCAGACCTTCTCCTGAAGGCGGCGGGCGATCTCCGCTTTCTGTTCGTCGGAGCGTGCCCGCAAGGTAGAGCCGGTCAGCGTCAGTCGGCGGACCATGAGCGGCGCGGCGTCGAATTCGAAGC
>CBDTZF010000497.1:0-1898 GCA_965364825.1 uncultured Rhodocyclaceae bacterium
GGCAGCACGCGCGGTACGTTCTCGAGCAAGCCGCCGCCGGTGATGTGCGCCATGCCCTTGATCATGCCGGGGTTTGCCTTGATTAAAGCGAGCAGCGGTTTCACGTAGATGCGCGTCGGTTCCATGATCACGTCGCGCAGTGGACGGCCGTGAAAGTCGCCGTCGAGATTGGGCCGCGCGCGGTCGATCACCTTGCGGATCAACGAGTAGCCGTTGGAATGCGCACCACTGGCAGCGAGGCCGAGTACCACGTCGCCGGCGGCGATCGTCTGCCCGGTGATGATTTCCGATTTCTCGACCGCACCGACGGCAAAGCCGGCCAGATCGTATTCGCCGTCCGCGTACATGCCGGGCATCTCGGCGGTCTCGCCGCCGATCAACGCGCAGCCGGCCAGTTCGCAGCCCTGCGCGATGCCCTTGACGACATCGGCCGCGGTGTCGACATCAAGTTTTCCGCACGCGAAGTAGTCGAGAAAGAACAGCGGTTCGGCGCCCTGCACGAGAATGTCATTCACGCTCATGGCGACCAGGTCCTGACCCACGGTGTCATGCCGGTTCAGCTCGAAGGCGAGTTTGAGCTTGGTGCCGACGCCGTCCGTGCCCGACACAAGCACCGGCGCCTTGTACTTTCCGGTGAGGTCGAACAGCGCGCCAAAGCCGCCAAGGCCACCGAGCACTTCGGGACGCAGCGTGCGTCTGGCCATCGGTTTGATACGCTCGACGAGCGCATCGCCGGCGGAGATATCGACACCGGCGTCGCGATAGGTCAGGGAAGTCAAGGGAAATCCTCGTGAGTCGATGGCGTCGGCATGGCCGCGCGCTTGAGCGCTCGTCGGCTTGCGACTAAAGTGACGGGGCTCGCGTGCGGCAGTGGCTGCGCGCCCTTCAATCTGGCTGCGCATTTTACATCGAATGTCTTCTCTCAGTGCCCGCCAGCGGCAAACCGCCGCCTGGACCGCCGTCGGCCTCGCTTTGCTGGTGCTGCTGTGGCTGCTCGGACCCATGCTTGCGCCGTTCGCCATCGCCGCCGTGCTCGCCTATATCTGCGATCCGGCGGTCACCTGGCTAGTCTCGCACCGCGTGCCGCGCGTGCTCGCGGTGCTCACCGTCATCATCCTCATCGGTCTCGGTCTGACGATCCTGGTGCTCATTCTGGTGCCGACGGTTTATCGCGAGGCGATGCAACTGATTGGGCGTCTGCCCGATTTGATCGATCTGCTCAATGAACGCGTGCTCCCGACCGTCAAGAACTACCTGAATATCGGGGTCGAACTGGACGCCGCCTTCGTGCGTGAATGGATCGCCGAGAACTGGACCGCGGCGCAGGACGTGGTGCCCGGCCTGCTCAAGAAGGCCACCACCGGGGGGATGGCGGTGGTCGGTTTTTTCGCCAATCTGCTGTTGGTGCCGATGGTGATGTTCTACCTACTGCAGGAATGGCCGCGCCTGCTCAACACCATCCGTAGCGGCATTCCGCGTCCCATTCTCGATCGTACTTTGCGCGTCGTTGGCGATATCGACCGCGTGCTGTCGGAGTTCCTGCGTGGTCAGCTCTCGGTGATGCTGCTGCTGGCCGTGTTCTACACCGTCGGCCTGTGGTTCGCGGGCCTGCGTTTCGCCTTGCCGGTGGGCGTCATTACCGGGCTGCTGGCCTTCGTGCCCTTCGTCGGCTTCACCACCGGAGTGGTTCTAGCCTTGCTCAGCGCCGTGCTGCAAGGCGGCGGCTGGTCGCCGATCATCGGCGTGGGCATCGTTTACACCCTCGGCCAGCTGATCGAGAGCTTCCTGCTCACGCCTTACATCGTCGGCGACCGCATCGGTCTGCATCCGCTGGCGGTCATTTTCGCGCTCATGGCCTTCGGCCAGTTGTTCGGCTTCGTCGGCGTCTTTATCGCCCT
>CBDTZF010000498.1:0-1884 GCA_965364825.1 uncultured Rhodocyclaceae bacterium
TCGTCGATCTGCAGGGTCTGGATGGTGAGGATGAGGTCGGCAGCGGCGTTGCGCATCGCTGACAGGGATGTGGTGAGGGCGGTGGGTGTTTCGGCGGTTGCGGTCGCGGCGGGGATTTGCGCGTCCATCTCCTGCAGTAGCTCGCGCAAAGCTGCGATGTCGTGGTCGCGATAGGCGCACTGGGCGCGCTGAAAGCGATCGTGCGCTTGCGCCTTGTCGGCCTCGCCGACGCGGTCGGGGTGGCAGCGCATGGCGGCTGAGCGGTAGAGGCGTTTGAGTTCGTCGCGGGTCGCGTCGTCAAGCTCGGGCTGCGTCGACGGTGTGCTGTCCAACGTCTTTGCATAGTCGGCGCGCTCGGCGGCGGCCTGGCGTGCTTTTTCGGCGTCTTCGGCCAGGCCGGAACGTTCGGCACGTCGGCGGGCGTATTCGTGGCGCAGGTGCAGGCACTCGGCCAGGCAATCGCCAAGCGCGCTGTATTGCTGCAACTGGAAATCATGCAGGGTTTGCTGCATGTCGGCGTGGCGCGCGACGAGGTCGGCAAGTAGGGTTTCGACGCCGGCAATCTTCGTTTGTAGTGCTTCGACCGCGGGGTCGGGCGAGGCGACGAGTCGGGTCTGGGTTGCGAGCGCGCGCGTGAATCCGGTTTTGGCGTCGGCGTCGGCGTCGGGTTGGCGTGGGGCTGCAACGCGCGATGGGCTCTCGACCGCGTCACGCTTCTTCGAGTGCCGCATGAAGGCGGGTGCCTCGTCGACCAACGGTGTCACCGGATCAACGCTTTCGCGGGCCGGCGAAGGCGGGATAGGCGGCGCGTCAGGTGTGGCGTGATCCGCGCGTGCGGTGGGCGACGAGACTGACGCCTTCGCCCGCTTGGGCGCTGCGGCCGGCGCACCGCGAAACAAGGCGGAAAGCCGCTTCAGCGGCCAGTCGAACCAGCCGAACAGGAAGGTGTTAGTTAAAGCGTTCTTGGGCATCTCGGCGCAACGATCAGATTAATGGACCTATTATGCCCTGATATTGTGCAGTGCACCAAATCGCGCTGTGGGTTTTTCGCGACGTCAGCCGCGACGACGCGCTGGTCGCGACCGTGCCGGACCGGCTTTCGCCCCGTACCAGCCCCAAAAACATGTCATTGCTCAATACGGCGCAAGGTGGGGGCAAGCACAATGCGGTCGGCGCCATTGCCTTTTCAGGAGGAATCATGCGGGCATTTCAGGATTACTACCCGGAGAACGTCGCCCACTGTTATGGCTGCGGACGGCTCAACGAACTCGGTCACCAGATCAAGACCTTTTGGGACGGCGACGAGACACTCACCCGCTTCCAGCCGAAACCCGAACACACCGCTGTTACCGGCTTTGTATATGGCGGTCTGATCGCCTCGCTAGTCGACTGCCACTGCACGGCCACGGCCGCCGCCGCGATGTATCGCAAGGAGGGCCGCCCGATGGACAGCGAACCGCCCTTCCGTTTCGTCACCGGCTCGCTACATGTTGATTACCTCAAACCGACGCCGCTAGGGCCGGAGATCGAGATCCGCGGCCGCGTCAAGGAAATCAAGGGCCGCAAGGTGGTCGTCGAGGCCGACGTATCGGTCGGCGGCGTGATCACCGCGCGCGGCGAACTGGTCGCGCTGCAAATGCCCGACACGTTCAAGACCTGACACGCATCCGGCAGATCGCAGGGCGGATGAGCCGAAGGCGTTATCCGCCCACCATGGCTGCGGTTCCATGCGGCAGAAGTCGCTACGCTTTTCTGCCCTACGAGGGCTGATGCGCGTTAGGCAGGTGGCTCGCGTGATCCCGGTCTGCGCTGAACCGGAATCGCGCGCGCGCCTCAAAACACCAGCGTCCAGCCCTGCTTCCTGACCATCTCGCGCGTCCAGGA
>CBDTZF010000499.1:0-1868 GCA_965364825.1 uncultured Rhodocyclaceae bacterium
ACTCGACAAAGGCGCGGCACTGGCCGTCGTTGCCGCGCCGGCCAATGACGCAAACCTCACAATCACCGGCCTTGGTCGCGGCGGACGCAGCACCGAAGTCGTCTTCAAACCCGCACAACGCGAAACCTGGCAGCATCGCCGCGCACGCAAGGGAACGGCGCTGACGCCGAAAATCAAGCCGACCGGAGCAAAGTGACCATGACGATAAAACTCAAACGCGCCTACGACGAAGCAGCAAAGAACGACGGCTTTCGTGTGCTGGTCGACCGCCTGTGGCCGCGCGGCGTGAGCAAGGACGCCGCCGACATCGACCTGTGGATCAAGGACATCGCGCCCAGCGACGAACTGCGCAAGTGGTTCGGGCACGAGGACGACAAGTGGCCGGAATTCCGCACACGCTACACCAAGGAACTCGACGCCCTCGGCGACGCGCTCGAACCACTGCGCGATGTTGTGAAGCAGCACGACACCGTGACGCTGGTGTTCGGCGCCAAAAACACCCCACACAACAACGCCGTAGCGCTCAAGGAATACCTTGAAGGCAACGCAGGGTAGCTCCGTAGGGTGTCAATAAGCGAAGCGCATTGCACCATTCAACCGTGGAGATAGTGCAATGCGCTTCGCTTATTGACACCCTACTATGCTATCTAGCGTGACGCCGTAGGCGCGACGACCGGCGCGGGCGTGATGGAAGGTAGCGGAGGGAGCACCGGCGGCAGAATCGACTTGATCGGGTCGTCGGCACGCAACGGCGCTGGCGGCGGCAGGTCGTCCTCGACCAGCGAGGATTCGATCAGCAGCGTCACGCGCCGGTTGCGCGAACGTTCTTCTTCGTTATCGTTGCCGGCCACCGGACGCTCCGCCCCGTAGCCCGCGGCGGTGAGGCGCGCCGGGTCGACACCGGTCTCGACGAACAGGCGCACCACGCTTGAAGCGCGCGAGGCCGACAGCTCCCAGTTGGACGGAAAGCGGTAGGTGTTGATCGGCACGTTGTCGGTGTGCCCTTCCACAATCACCGGAAAATCCGCCCCCGCCAGCACCTGGCCAACGGCTTCGAGCACATCGACGGCAGAATCGCCGAGCCGCGCCTCGGCAGGCGCAAACAGCACCTCGGCATTGATCTCCACCTTGATGCCGTTGGCGCCTTCGGTCACGCTCACCTGGCCGCCCTCGGCCAACGGTTGCAGCGCTCGGCGGATTTCGTCGGCCATGTCACGCACACGCTTGATGGCTTCCTGGCGCGCCTTCTGCGCCGCTGGATTGCCCTGCGGTTTCTGGACTACCGACGGTTTTGGCACGATTTGCGGTTTGGGCGTGGCCGGCGGCTCCACCAGCATCTTCTCGCCAGCAGTATTCACGCTCACGCTGCGAAAGGCCTGCACAATCGAATCGGAGAGCACGCGGTACTTGCCCTCGTTAATCGAACTGAGCGAATACATGACCACGAAGAACGCGAACAGCAAGGTGATGAAATCCGCGTAGGAAACGAGCCAGCGTTCGTGGTTTTCGTGGTCTTCGTAGTCTTCCGCTCGCTTGCGGCGTCGCGCCATAAAATCTGCTCATCCGTAAATGACTGCCGCGTCACGTGCCTGGTGGGGGGCAATCTGGCATCAAAATATACGACACCGGACGTCATGCCCTTGAGTTGAACAGGCCCCTTTTCTGCAGGCAGTTTGGATTCGGCGTGCTGCGAAACACGTGACGCTCATAGGGGCTGGCGCCGCCGCCCCTGACCATAAAAGAGACGCCAAGGCAACGCTCCGTAGGGCGGGTTTTAGCCCGCCACGACGCCCCGCGAGACATCGATGGCCGGCTGAACCCGGCCCTACGTCATCGTCGCGTCGCGTTATATCAGCGCACTGCCTGCG
>CBDTZF010000500.1:0-1863 GCA_965364825.1 uncultured Rhodocyclaceae bacterium
TGCACCGTGCTGTTGTCGCGCCTTCACGGGCGCACTCATCCCCGCGAAAGCGGGGGTCCAGTGCCCCGGCGTGGATGGATTCCCGCCTACGCGGGAATGACGGCAGTGGAGACGAGGGCATCGAATCGTTGGCTGTTCAGCTGAGTGATGTTGCTAATCAAGTCAAGGACACGGCGCAGCAAAGCTGCAAAGATTGAACCGCTGCGGCGTTCCTGCGATCATCTGCCCATCCGCCACCGCCCCTGCGGCGCCCGGCGACGCACAAATAAAACCAACACCACACGACGAGGAAGGGACGATGATCCGCCAATTCATGCTGATGGCCGCGCTGGCCATCGCCAGCCAGGGTGTGCTCGCCAAAGACTGGAACACCATTCGTCTGGCCACCGAGGGCGCCTACCCGCCGTTCAACACCACCGGCACCGACGGTGAGGTCGCGGGCTTCGATGTCGATATCGGCAACGCCCTGTGCGCGCAGATGAAAGCCAAATGCAGCTGGGTGAAGCAGGAGTGGGACGGCATGATTCCGGCGCTCATGGGGCGCAAGTTCGACGCCATCGTCGCCTCGATGTCGATCACCGAAGACCGCCAGAAAAAGGTCGCCTTTACGGGCAAGTATTACGCCACGCCGCTGGCGCTGGTGACGAAAGAAGGCAGCGGTCTGAGGCCGGATGTGGACGCGCTTCAGGGCAAGCGCGTCGGCGTGCAACGGGGCACCGTGGCCGACATATTTGCCACCCGCTTGTGGGCCGACAAAGGTGTCGAAATCGTGCGGTACGCCAAACAGGACGAGATCTATCTGGATCTGGGCGCCGGCCGGCTCGACGCCACCTGGGTGGATGCGCTGATGGCGTTGGGCGGCTTTCTCGAAGAGCCCGCGGGCGAAGGGTACGTAGTTGCCGGCAAGCCGGTGTTTGGTCGCAATGTCGACGAGAAGGCGATCATCGGCGAAGGCGTCGGCATCGCCGTGCGCAAGCGTGACACCGACCTCAAGGAAAAGCTCAACCAGGCACTCGCCGCGATCCGCGCCGACGGCACCTACGACACCATTCGCAAGAAATACTTCGATGAGGACATCTACGGCGACTGATCGGCAGCGCCCACGTCAGGGAAGTGCTGAAGAAATGAGCGAGCGGGATGAAGCGCAAGGCGCGCAGCACGCAATGCTGCCGCGCAACACTCGTATCGCCCGCGCAGCCATTTGTTCAGCGCTTCCCTAATGCTGCACGGCTATCTGCCCTCGCTGCTCGACGGCGCCTGGCTCACCTTGCAGGTGGCGGTGCTGTCACTCCTGCTTGCGCTCATGCTCGGGCTGGCGGGCGCCAGCGCAAAACTGTCGCACAATCCACTGCTGCGCACGCCTGCGCTGCTGTACACCACCATCGTGCGCGGCATTCCCGATCTGGTGATGATGCTGCTAGTGTTCTACGGTGGCCAGATCGCGGTCAATGAGATCACCGACCGCATCGGCTGGGACTATGTCGACGTCAATCCCTTCGTCGCCGGCATTCTCACCCTCGGTTTCATCTTCGGCGCCTATTTCACCGAGACCTTCCGCGGCGCCTTTATTGCGGTGCCCGCCGGGCAGCTCGAAGCCGGCGTGGCCTTCGGAATGAGCCGCTGGCTGGTGTTCCGCCGCATCCTGTTTCCGCAGATGCTGCGTCACGCGCTGCCCGGCCTCGGCAACAACTGGCAGGTGATGCAAAAGAGCACCGCGCTGGTGTCGATCATCGGCCTGTCGGACATCACCTGGCTGGCCGATCAGGCCGGGCGCACGACGCATCAGCCGTTTCTGTTCTACGCCGTGGTGTGCGTGTTCTATCTCGCGCTCACCACCGTCTCGGCGTTGATCTTCGGCTGGCT
>CBDTZF010000501.1:0-1840 GCA_965364825.1 uncultured Rhodocyclaceae bacterium
CGTTGGTGTTGTCGGCCACGCCCGCGGTATTGCTTTGGAGCGCAAAGCGGTCGCCATTGGTGGGTGTGCCGGAGAGCGTGATCTGGATGCCCTCAAGCGCGCCGGATAGCTCGCGGGTCACGCCGGATGAATCCACCGCCGGGTTGTAGGCCACCACGTCCCCGGTCGGCGCACCGGTGCCGTCGAGCACATCGTAGCGGCTGTTGTCGCGGTCAAAGGCGAGCATGTGCGGAGGAACATGTTGCGGTCCGCTGACGAAGCCAGCGACGCTGGTCACGCGCACGCTATCGATCGAACCGGTGCCCAGATTGCCGGTGTTTTCCACCGTGCGCACCGGGCCGGCGGCCGCCACCAGGCGGGTGTCACCAATCGCCACGGCAATGTTCTGCGCCGCCGTGCGGGTCGGCTCGATGACGAACACCTCGCCGGCTGCGGTGGCAAGCGGCGGCGTGATCGTGAGGCCGATATCGCCGGCATCGACTGCGTTGCCCGTCGCGCGGTCGACCAGCGAGTAGCTGCCGGCGGTATCGGTGTAAGTGAGCCGGTAGGTGCCGCCGGTGAGCTTGCTGACATCGCCGAAGGCCACGTCCGGGGTACCGGTGGCGCTGCCGACCGGACGCACTTCCGGGCTGAGCGGTTTGAAGAAATCGAGCCCCAGATTGCCGTCAAGATCCTGCCCCAGACGGTGTTGCGCGTTGAAGGTTTCGGCCAGCCCGGCGGCGACCAGACCAAGTTTGTCCTGCACCGAATCGAGCGCATCGCGGCGGAATTCGAGCAGGCCGCCGAGCGCGCCACCGTTGAGCAGCTTTTCGGGAATATGCACCGAACTGCCATTGGGCATCTGCAGACCGACCGCGAGGCGGCCGGGATTCTCGTCGCTCGGCGTGGCGCTGAGCGTGGTGGCCTGCAAGCCCACCACCAGCGGCTGGCCGTTGCCGATGAACACGCTGAGCGCGCCGTTGTCTTCCTTGATGGTGCTGACGCGCACCAACTGGTTGAGTTCGCGCACGAGATTGTCGCGCTGGTCGAGCAGGTCATTGGCCGGAATGCCGGGGCCGCCGACCTGCACGTTGATGATGGTCTGGTTGAGCTTGGCGATTTCGGTGGCGTAGCTGTTGATCGTGTCCACCGTGCCAACGAGACTCTGTTCTAACCCGTCGCGCATTTCGGCCAAGCGCCCATCGAGATGATGAAAGCGCGCCGCCATCGCCTGCGCGCTGGAGATCATCGACTGACGGGCCGGCACGCTGGCCGGATTGGCGGCCACGTCCTGCACGCCGTTGAAGAAACCTTGCAGCGCGGGCGAGAGGCCGGCGTTGGGATCGGCGAGCAGATTGTCGATCTGCGCGATCTGGCCTTCGAAGGCGTCGAGCGAGGCGCGCTTGGTGTCAGCTGACAGCACCTGGTTTTCGAGAAACTGGTCGTAGGAACGCTTCACCGTTTCGACCTGCGTGCCCTGGCCGAAAAAACCGGCGCCGGTGTACTGCGGCACGGCCGTGCCCTGCACGGTGTGCTGGCGGCTGAAGCCGGGGGTGCCGGCATTGGAGATGTTGTGGCTGGTCGTGTTGAGCGCCGCCTGCGCAGCGTTCAAACCCGTAATGCCGATGTTAAGCATGCCTGCCATGGTGTTTCCTCACGTCTATCGGTGTTTACGACAAGACATAAGCAATTCTTCTGCCAGTTTTCCCGGCGCGGCCAGCGCCCGAGGAAACGTAGCCCGGATGCAGCGCAGCGGAATCCGGGAACATCGGTCGAAATGGCACCCCCGGATTTCGGCCTGCGGCCTGCATCCGGGCTACATTTATTGCCCCCCCCAGTCGCCATTCCCGCGAAAGCGGGA
>CBDTZF010000502.1:0-1839 GCA_965364825.1 uncultured Rhodocyclaceae bacterium
GCAACGCAGCCTTTGCGAATGCCCGCCAGTTCGCCAACCGCCTGTTCCAGATCGTAAGGGGTGAAATTACGCCCGCCGCGAATGATCATGTCCTTGGCGCGGCCGGTGAAGTAAATCTCGCCGTCGGCGAGGTAGGCAGTGTCGCCGCTCACCAGCCAGCCATCGTGGAACAACCCGTCGGTGGCCGCCGGGTTGCGGTAGTAGCCGTGGGTGGCCGATGGCCCGCGAAATTCCAGGCTGCCGATGTGGCGCTCGGGCAGCGCGTTGCCGGCTTTATCGACGATACGCAGTTCGTGGCCGGGCAACGCCGCGCCGCAAGAGACGACGTGCATCGCGGTGTCGTCACCGGGCGATGCCGGCTCGGCGCGGCCGTGGCGCGTCAGGGCGTCGCGCGCGATGATATCGATCCTTGCTCCACGCTCGGGCGGCGTGACCGCCAGGCCGACCGAGCACTCGGCCAGGCCATACACCGGCGTCAACGCTTCCGGCCGCAGACCGAAGGGCGCGAAGGTGTCGGAAAAGCGCTCAAGCGTGGCCGGACTGATCGGTTCGGCACCGTTGGCGGCAAGCCGCCACGAGGACAGATCAAGGCCGTGCAACGGCGCGTCGGCGAGGCGTTTGACGCACAGCTCGAAGGCGAAGTTGGGCGCTGCGGTCACCGTACCGCGGTGATGATGGATCGCCCACAACCAGCGCTCCGGGCGGGCAAGAAAATCCAGCGGCGACATCAGCACCAGCGGGAAGGCGTGGTAAACGCTGCCCAGCCAGGCGCCGATCAGGCCCATGTCGTGGTACAGCGGCAGCCAGCTTACCGCGACGTCGGTCGAACTCAGGCCGACGCCGTCGCCCCACGCGCGGATGTTGGCGAGCAGATTGGCATGCGTCAGCATCACGCCCTTGGGGTCGCCGGTCGAGCCGGAGGTGTATTGCAGCAGCGCAAGGTCGTCGGCACTGAGCGCCGGGCGCGGCAGTGGTTCGGCATCGAGCTCGTCGGGCGTCACCACCCGTTCGAGCGCCGGCGCCAGGCCACACAGCAGGCGCGCCAGCGGCCGCACGCGATCGAAGGTGATCAGCCGGCGCGCTTCGCAGTTGCGCAGAATGCCCGCCTGCCGGCGCAGATGATCCTCGAGCTGAGAGGGCCGCGCCGGCGGATAGATCGGCACCGGCACCGCGCCGGCGGCGAGAATGCCAAAGAAACAGCGCAGGAAATCCAGCCCCGAAGGCAGCATCAGCGCCACCGCGTGACCGGGCTGCACGCCGGTTCGCGCGAGCGCGCCGGCAATGCGGGCGGCGGCGTCGGCAAGCTGCGCGTAAGTCAGCGTCTCGGTTGCGTCGTCGTCGCGGTAAAAGGTGACATGGATGCGGTCGGGATGGCGCGCGACATGCCAATCGAGCGCGTCGAGCAGGGTCGCCGCGCGTTCCGGCCGGCCTTCGGTCGGTTGCGGTTCTGACAGCCTCGCTTCGTCCGCCAGGGGGTCGGCGGCGGGCTGATGACCGGCTTCTTCCAGGGCGCCGAGCAACTGGCGCGGCGTCTCGGCGGTGCCCAGCACCTCTGCCGGCAGACGGACATCAAAGCGGTGCTCGATGCGCGCCAGCAGTTCAACGCGGGCGAGGCTGTCGAGGCCGAGATCGCGATCGAGTTGGCTGTCGAGGCCGGCGCGTAAGGTCGACGACGGCTGCAGCTCGCGGATCACGGCGTCAACCAGTGTCAGCAGTGATTCGGCATCCGGTTGCACATCGATACTCGAAGCGTGCGACATGTGTTGGGTCCGGTGAGTCGCTGGCGCGCGCCAGCGCCGAGGCGCGCAGGGACAACGACGGACTGTAGCCTAATTGACC
>CBDTZF010000503.1:0-1812 GCA_965364825.1 uncultured Rhodocyclaceae bacterium
GGATTGCTGTAATCCAGCCCGACCACAAAGCCGACCGCGACCAGATTGCCTTCGAGGTGATACAGAAACGAGCCGCCATAGGTGTCGGTCGCGAGCGGCCAGCCCACGGTATGCACCACCAGCCCCGGCTGATGTACCGCCGGATCGACCTCCCACAGCTCCTTGATGCCGAGGCCGTAGGTTTGCGGATCGGCGTCGCGGCGCAGATCGAAGCGCGCCATCAAGCCTTTGGTGAGCGAACCGTGGCAGCCTTCCGAGAAAATCGTCTGGCGCGCGTGCAATTCGATGCCTCGCGCGTAGTTGGGGCCAGGTTCACCCTCGCGCGTCACGCCCATGTCACCGGTGGCAACGCCGCGCACCGCAGCGCCTTCGTCGAACAGCACTTCGGCGGCGGCGAAGCCCGGATAGATTTCAACGCCCAGCGCTTCGGCCTGCTCGCCCAGCCAGCGGCACAGGTTGCCGAGGCTGACGATGTAGTTGCCGCTGTTGTGCATCTGCGGCGGCGTCGGCAGCTTGCGCGCCGACTTTTCGCCCAGCAGCAGGAAGCGGTCTTCGGTCACCGGCGTGTTGAGCGGCGCGCCGCGTTCTTTCCAGTCGGGCAGCAATTCGTCGAGCGCGCGGGTTTCGATCACCGCCCCCGAGAGAATATGCGCGCCCACCTCGGAGCCCTTCTCCACCACGCACACCGACAATTCGCGCCCGGCCTGCTCGGCGCGTTGCTTGAGGCGGATCGCGGTGCTCAGGCCAGCCGGCCCGGCGCCGACGATCACGACGTCGTATTCCATTATTTCGCGTGTCATTGTCGTTTCCGTTCGTTTGTTAGTTGGTTGCCAGCCGTGCGGCATGGGGCGAAATATTTTTCGCCCCTACCCATCGAACCGAAACGGGTGGCCATGGGGGCGTAGGGGCGAATAACCATTCGCCCTCACCCAACCCTCAAAACTGCGATTCGGTCAGTTCGAGGACGCTGTCCGCGCCATTGACGATGGCGTCGCGCAGGCTGTTCGCTTCCGGCAGCACATGGGCCGCGTAGTAGCGGGCGGTGCTCACCTTGGCGCGATAGAAATCAGCGTCGGGATCTTCGAAATGCTCGACCGACACCTGGGCGGCCCTGGCCATCAGCCAGCCGCCGACCACCGTGCCGGTGAGCTTGAGATACGGCACCGCGCCGGCCGCAGCGGCCTTCGGGTTGGCCTCGTAGTTGTTGAGCAGCCAGTCGGTCGCATCACTCAGCGCTTCTGCCGACCGCAACACCGCCCCACCGATGGCGCCGCCACCCTGTCCGTTGAGCGACACCGCGAAAGCCTTGATTTCATCGAGCAGCGCGCGCATCGCAACACCGCCTTCGCGCGCGACCTTGCGGCCGATCAGGTCGTTGGCCTGAATCGCCGTGGTGCCCTCGTAAATGGTGGTGATGCGCGCGTCGCGCATGTGCTGGCAGGCACCGGTTTCTTCGATGAAGCCCATACCGCCGTGCACCTGCACGCCGTTCCAGGTCACACCCTGCGCGGTTTCGGTGCACCAGCCCTTGACCACCGGGGTGAGCAGTTCGAGTCGCGTGCGGTTTTGATTGCGTACGGCTTCGTCGGGATGGCCGCGGGCGCGATCCATGCAGCCTGCGACGTAATAGGCAGTGGCGCGGGTCGCTTCGGTGCGCGCCTTCATGTCCATCAACATGCGGCGCACGTCGGGGTGGTGCAGGATCGGCTTCCTGTCACCGCCCGGCACATCGCCGACGATCCGACCCTGCACGCGATCGAAGGCATAGCCGCGCGCCTGCTGATAGGCGCGCTCCGACAAACCCACGCCTTC
>CBDTZF010000504.1:0-1785 GCA_965364825.1 uncultured Rhodocyclaceae bacterium
TTCGTGGCGCGATCAGCAATGCGACGACCACCGACGGCGATATGGTCCGCGTCTGGAAGGCGATCCAGCGCGCCTTGCAGGACTGACGCCTGGCAACGGTCGCGAGGGTGTAAGGCGGGTGGGTGCCGAGCGGTCTCATTCTTGTGGGACGCACGCAGCCTGCGTGCGTCAAATCTCAATGGAGTTACACCATGCCGAAGATTGCCGCCGTCACCCGCTCATGGGCCGTTCTTTTTTGGTTGTTCGCCCTGTCCGCCGTTCCGGTGGCTGCCGCGCCGCCCGAAACGGTGCAATTCGACAGCCCGCATAATTTCGATGCGCTGGTCTCACGGCTCGAAGAGGCGATTGCGAATCACAAGATGGGCTTGGTCGCAAAGGCCAGCGCCAGTGCCGGCGCGGCGGCGCGCGGCGAGAAGATTCCGGGCAACACGGTGTTGATGGTGTTTCGCAATGACTACGCGGTGCGCATGCTCGCAGCGAGCGTGCCGGCCGGCATCGAAGCGCCGTTGCGCCTGTATGTTACCGAATCGCCCGACGGGCAAGCGGTGGTGAGCTATCGCACGCCGAGCGCGGTGTTTGCACCCTACGGTAGCGCGGCGCTCGATGCGCTTGCGGCAGAACTCGACCCGATATTCGCAGGCATCGTCGAGGACGCCATTGCCCCCTGATCTCGCCGTGCCGCTGCGTGGCTCGTCGGGCGTGATCCAGTGGCCCGTGGTGGCGGTTGCGGTGGCGCTGCTGACGACGTTGTCGCTTGCGGTCGATGCGCGCATGGCGGCGTTGTTGCTGATCGGCACCTTGCTCGGCCTCACGCTGTTCCATGCTGCATTTGGATTTGCGTCGGTGTATCGCGTCGCGCTGCTGCGTCGCGAAATGATCGGCGTGCGCGCGCAGATACTCATGCTGGCGCTGGCCACGGTGCTGTTCGCGCCCGCGCTGTCCGATGGCGAGTTGTTCGGCCGCGCGGTGGGCGGTGCGTTCGCGCCGCTTGGCGTGCAGGTGGCGGCTGGCGCGTTCATGTTCGGGATCGGCATGCAACTGGGCGGCGGTTGCGGGTCGGGTACGTTGTACACGGCTGGCGGTGGCAACGCGCGCATGGGCATCACCTTGCTCGCCTTTGTCATCGGTTCGTTCTGGGCGAGTTTGCACATGGGCTGGTGGCAGGCGCTGCCCGGCGCGCCGGCGCTGGTGCTGGGCGACGCGCTCGGCTGGCCGTTGGCGACGGTTTTGCAACTGGCCGTTTTGGGGATCGCGTACATCGTTGTTGCGCGCGCCGACGCGACGCCACGCACCGCAGACGCCACGCACTGGCTGCGTGGGCCGTGGCCCTTGATGGCCGGCGCACTGCTGCTCGCCGTGCTCAATTTCGCCACCCTCGCGCTGGCCGGCCATCCGTGGACCATCACCTGGGCGTTTACGCTGTGGGGCGCCAAGGCGGCCACGTTTCTGGGATGGGATGCGGCGAGCGCGCCGTTCTGGCAGGGCGGTTTTACTCAAGCGGCGCTCGAATCCAGCGTACTCACGGATATCACGTCAGTGATGGATTTCGGGATGCTGCTCGGCGCCATGCTCGCGGCCGCACTGGCCGGGCGCTATCGGCCGCGCCTTGCCGTGTCGCTGCGTTCGCTGGCGGCCGCGCTGATCGGCGGCGTGCTCATGGGCTATGGTGCGCGTATCGCCTTCGGCTGCAATATCGGCGCGTTTTTTTCCGGCGTGGCCTCCACCAGCATGCATGGCTGGTTGTGGATCGCCTGCGCGATTCCCGGTACCTGGCTGGGCGTCAAA
>CBDTZF010000505.1:0-1782 GCA_965364825.1 uncultured Rhodocyclaceae bacterium
CATCAGGAATATCGCGCACGAAGGATTGATCGATCTTGAGGGTGTGCACCGGCAGTTTCTTGAGGTAGCCGAGCGATGAATAGCCGGTGCCGAAATCGTCGATCGTGAGCGTGACGCCAAGTGCGCGCACGGCATCGAGCTCGGCCACGGCAACGTCGGCCTGCCCCATGATGAAGCTCTCGGTGACTTCGAGTTCGAGGCGATCGGCGGGAAATCCGCTCTCCTCGAGCACACGCTTCACGGTCTCGGTGAGCCCGCCGCGTTGAATCTGCGGTCCGGCCACGTTGACTGCGATACGCCCGATGTCGACGCCCTGATCCAGCCACGTTCGCCCCTGCGCGCAGGCGGTGCGCAACACCCACTCGCCAATGGAATGGATCAGGCCGGCATCTTCCGCGATCGGAATGAAGCGCGCCGGCGCCACCATACCCAGTTGCGGGTGCTGCCAGCGGATCAGCGCCTCGACGCCCACCACACGGCCGGACTTGAGGTTGTATCGCGGCTGATAGCACAGGCGCAGCTCATCGCGTTCGAGCGCCTGGGTCAGGCTGTTTTCGAGCAGTACTCGCTCAAAGGCATTGCGGGTGAGCTCTTCGGTGTAGAAATGGTAGGTGTTGCGCCCCTCGCGCTTGGCGCGGTACATGGCGGCGTCGGCATTGCGCAGTAGTTCGTCGGGTCGGGTGCCATCACGCGGATAGATGCTGATACCCAGACTGGCGGTGACGCGGATGGTGTGCGCGTCGAGACGAAACGTGTCGTTGAAGATCACCATGAGCTTTTCGGCGGCCACTGCGGCATTCTCCGCGCGGCCGACATCTTCGAGCAGCAGCACGAATTCGTCGCCGCCGATCCTCGCCACGGTGTCGTCGTTGCGCACCGTCTCGCGCAGACGTGCCGCCACCGTGCGCAGCAACTGGTCGCCGACCGGATGGCCCAGGCTGTCGTTGATGTGCTTGAAGTGATCGAGATCGAGAAACAGCAGCGCCAGCTGCGTGTCGTGGCGTGCGCCGTGGCGGATCGCCTGCTCGAGCCGCTCGTTGAGCAGTAGGCGATTGGGCAGATCGGTGAGTGCATCGTGATGGGCGAGATGGTCGAGCTGTGCCTGCGAGTGCTTGATCTGACTGATGTCGGAAAACACCGCGACGTAATGGGTCAGCTGTCCGGTCTCGTCGTGTACGTCGCTGATCGTCATCCATACCGGGAAGATCGAGCCATCGCCACGGCGATTCCACATCTCGCCGCGCCACTGGCCGGTCTGCTTGAGCGCATGCCACATGTCGCGATAAAAACTCTCGTCGTGGCGCTCTGATTTCCAGATGCGCGGATTGGCGCCGATCACCGCTTCGCGCGTGTGCCCGAGGATGTCGCTGAAGGCGCGATTGACCTCGAGAATGGCACCCTGCGCGTCGGTGATGAGCACCCCCTGATCGGTGTTCTCGAACACGCTTGCCGCCAGTCGCAAGCGCTCTTCGCTGGCACGCAGCGCGCGCTGCGCACGGTGCGACTCGGTCATGTCGCGCACCACACACACCAGCTCGTCACGGTCGTCCAGCCGGCCAATTCGCGCGTCATAGTGGCGCAGTTCGCCGGCGACCTCCAAATCGTACTCGACGGTGCCCACACCGCCCTGCGCCGCCAACCGTGCGAGCGTGTCGATCAACAACGCAGCAACGTTTGGCGGCATGACATCGGCCACTTTCTTGCCGAGGAAAAGTTCGGGCGCTAGATACAGATCGGACGTCCGTCGAGCACGGTAGTCGAGGATCGTACCGGCCGCGTCAA
>CBDTZF010000506.1:0-1776 GCA_965364825.1 uncultured Rhodocyclaceae bacterium
CGAGCGCCGATTCACGTACTCGATCGGTGAGACCGCTCTTGCCGTGCGTGCGCGTGTTCCATTCGTCCATGCCGTCCAGCACGGCGTCGGTCTGATGGATCGCAAGCACGGGTGCTTCGGCTACCGTGGCGAGCGCGCTGTCGGTGATGACGATCGCGATCTCGATAATGCGATCGCGGTCGGGATCGAGACCGGTCATTTCCATATCCAGCCAGATCAGGTGGGTGGGATCCTGTGCCATGATTTTTCTTTAGCGAACCGGAAAACGCGCATTGTGTCACAGTTGATGCAATGACATTTTTCGCACGCCTCGCCCTCTCACCTGACTCGTGAAGCACCCTCGTACATGACTGCTCCTGTTCTCACCGGGCTATTTCTAGCCCTGCTGCTCGCCACCACCGCCTTCAAATTCTGGCTCGGCATGCGACATTCAAACTACGTGCTCGCCCATCGCAGCGCCGTACCGGGCGACTTTGCCGGCAGTATTTCGATCGAATCGCACCGCAAGGCTGCGGATTACACGATCGCGCGCGGCAAACTGTCGCGCGTCGAACTCATTGTCGACGCCGTCTGGGTCCTGTTCCTCACACTCGGCGGCGGGTTGCAAGCGCTTTACGAGGGCTGGGGCACGGTATTCATGTCAGGCTCGATCGCACATGGCACGGCCTTTCTGGCCAGCATCGCGGTGCTGAGTTGGGTGATCGAGTTGCCGCTGTCCTTGTATGGCACTTTCGGCATCGAGGCGCGCTTCGCGTTCAACAAGATGACCCCTGCCCTGTATCTGGCCGACACCCTCAAAGCCGCGCTGCTCGGTGCCGTGATCGGCCTGCCGGTGGTTGCCGCGGTGCTGTGGCTGATGGGCGCGATGGGCAATCAATGGTGGTGGGCGGTGTGGCTGTTCTGGCTGGTTTTCAATCTGATCATCCTGCTGCTCTGGCCGACCTTCATCGCCCCGCTGTTCAACAAGTTCACGCCACTTGAAGATGCCAACCTGCGCGAGCGTATCGAGGATTTGCTGCAGCGCTGCGGCTTTCGCAGCAGCGGTCTGTTCGTGATGGACGGCTCGCGCCGCTCGGCGCATGGCAACGCTTACTTCACGGGCTTCGGGCGCAGCAAGCGCATCGTGTTTTTCGACACCTTGATCGACAAGCTCCAGCCCGCCGAAGTGGAAGCGGTGCTGGCGCATGAACTCGGCCATTTTCGCCACCGCCATATCGTCAAGCGGCTGGTCTTGATGTCGGCGGCCATGCTTGGCCTGCTGTGGGTGCTCAATGGCCTGATCGGTGCGAGCTGGTTCTACACCGGGCTGGGCGCGTCCTCACAAAGCACGGCAATGGCGCTGGCCCTGTTTGCGATCGCGCTGCCGGTGTTCACCTTTGCGTTGTCGCCGCTGATGAGCGCGTGGTCGCGCAAACACGAGTTCGAAGCCGACGCCTACGCGGTGAAGCAAACGCGTGCCGACGATCTGGTCAGCGCATTGGTCAAGCTTTACCGCGACAACGCCGCAACGCTGACACCGTATCCGTTGCACTCACGCATTTACGATTCCCACCCGCCGGCCGCGATCCGCATTGCGCGACTGCGCGAGCTGGTCGCGCAATGAAATCGGACGCGCGGAACCACCGCCCGGCGCCGGACGACGCATGACGCGCGGCAAGATCGTCGCCGCCTTCGGCCGGCATTTCGAGGTGCTGGTCGAGAACGGCGAGCGCTGGCGCTGCGTGACGCGCGGCAAACGCATTGATTTTGCCTGTGGTGACGAGGTCGAGGTCGAGA
>CBDTZF010000507.1:0-1772 GCA_965364825.1 uncultured Rhodocyclaceae bacterium
CGATCGCGGAAAGATCGTAAGCGAAGTTGTTCGCTTCTACCGTATCGGCAAATACCGGGCGCGCGCCGGCCAGCAGCGCGGCGCCTTCATAGATTTGATAGAACGGGTTGGGGCACAGCACCGCGGCCTGCGGCTGGCGACGATCGACGACGCACTGCGCAAACGCAAACAGCGCTTCGCGCGTGCCATTGACCGGCAGCACCTGCGTGGCCGCATCGACCGTACCAAGCTGGAAGCGGCGGGTCAGCCAGCCGGCGATGGTCTGGCGCAGTTCGGGTGAGCCGGCCGTTTGCGGGTACGTTGCCAGGCCGCCGAGATGCGCGGCCATCGCCTCGGTGATGATGGCCGGCGTGGCGTGCTGCGGCTCGCCGATCGACAGCCGGATCGGCGGCAGATCTGCAGGCGGCGTGAGGCCAGCGAACAGCGCCCGCAGCTTTTCGAACGGGTAGGGTTGGAGACGATCGAGATCGGGGTTCACTTGGTAAACAGTTGTGGTGGTTTGCCGGACCTGAAATTGCATCATGTTGCAAGTGCGCCGGGCGGTTGAAGCCGGCGGCAATGCTATCATAGCGCGCTTGTCCGCCGGGCCCGGGGTTCGTCTGCCTTCCCGGCGCGTTTACAGTATTTTTCCAGTATCTGTACCGATTCCACGTGAGACTGTCCCGACTCAAACTTGCCGGTTTCAAGACCTTCGTCGATCCGACGACGGTATTCGCTCCCGGTCAGCTGGTCGGCATCGTCGGCCCCAACGGTTGCGGTAAATCCAACATCATCGACGCGGTGCGCTGGGTGCTTGGCGAGATGCGCGCCTCGGCGCTGCGTGGCGCCTCGATGCAGGATGTGATCTTCAACGGCTCGACGACACGCAAGCCGGTGTCGCGCGCCAGCGTCGAACTGGTCTTCGACAATGCCGATGGCAAAGCGGCCGGGCAGTGGTCGCGATACGCCGAGATTTCGGTCAAGCGGGTGCTCGATCGCAGCGGCGATTCGTCCTACTACATCAACAACATGTTGGTGCGGCGCAAGGACGTGGTCGACCTCTTCCTCGGTACCGGGCTGGGGCCGCGCGCTTACGCGATCATCGAACAAGGCATGATCTCGCGCATCATCGAGGCGCGGCCGGAAGAGATTCGCGGCTTTCTCGAAGAGGCGGCCGGCGTCACCAAATACCGCGAACGCCGGCGCGAGACCGAAGGGCGGCTGTCAGACGCACGCGAGAATCTGCTGCGCCTCGACGACATCACGCTCGAGATGGGCGACCGCATCGAACGCCTCGCGGCGCAGGCCGAGGTCGCCGAGCGCTACCGCACACTGAACGCCGCGCACATCGAAAAGCAGCAACTGCTGTGGCTCCTTAAACGCAACGCGGCGCGCACCGAACGCGAACGTGTGAGTGCGGCGCTCAATGACGCGACCGCGCAAATGGAAACTGACAGCGCCCGGCTGGCGACGCTGGTCGGCAGCATCGAGGCGGCGCGCGAATCGCATCGCGTCGCTTCCGACACCGTCAACGCCGGGCAAAATGACCTCTACACCGCTTCGGCCGAAGTCAGCCGGCTCGAGGCCGAAGCGCGCCACGTTGCCGACAACCGCCAGCGTCTCGCCGCGAGAATAGAGCAACTGTCAGGTGAACTGAGCCACTGGCACGAGCGCCGAACCGCGTCCCTTGCCGAGCAGGAGCGCTGGAACGCGCTGCTCGATGCGGCGCAGCAGCGCCATGCACAGGCCGAGGCGCGGCACGAAGCGGCTGCGGAACACACGCCGGAAGCGGA
>CBDTZF010000508.1:0-1766 GCA_965364825.1 uncultured Rhodocyclaceae bacterium
CCGCCGGGAGAGGGGTTGGGGTGAGGGAACGTGAGTACGCGCGGTGGATGAAAGGTGCCGCGGAGCCTCGCTCCGCAGGGTCGGTTTCATCCCGCCATCGGCGTGGTTGGCGCCTGTTTCGTATTGGTTGATTTCGCGCACTGACTTCAATTCGCTCCGAAGCGTTCGTCCCAGTATTTGTCCGAGGCTTGCAGGCGTGCGCGTTCGCGCGCCGCGATACGGCCCTGCTGCCACTGGTGGCAGGCGAGCGTAAGCTTCACCAGCCAGCCAGTGGTACGCGGCCATCCGCGCGCCGACAAAAAGGTCATCATTGAACTTAACGGCAGTTGCTGACGAATCATAAGTGGGGCGGTGAGCCAGTGTTCGGCGCTACCTGGATCGCCCTGTCGGGCACAACGCCCCGCCAACTGGCGATCGAGCCGGGCGCTGGGGTTGAGTTGCAGGCTGAGGACATGCAAGCCGCCGCGCTCGGCCAGCACCGGCGAAATGTGAATGTCTGTGCCGCGCCCAGCCATATTGGTGGCGACGGTGACGGTGCCCGGCACACCGGCTGTGGCGATAACCTCGGCTTCGTGCCGATCCTGATCGGCGTTGAGCACCTGGTGGGCGATGCCGGCCTGGTCGAGCACTTCGGCAACGGTGTGCGAGAGCGCCACCGAGTCGGTGCCGATCAATACCGCACGCCCGGCGTCGACCAGCTCACGCACGCGCCCAACCAGCGCACGCTGCAGTGCCGCATCGTCACGCCATACGCGTGTCGGCAACACGTGCCGGCGGCTGGGCAGGCGCAAGGGCAGGCGCAGCGTGCGGCGGCCATAGACGCGTTGCAGCTCGCGCTGCGCTTCGTGCAAGGTGCCGCTCATGCCGCCCATGCGCGCATAAAGCGGGAAGAACCGTTGATAGGTGGTCTGCGCCAGCGTTTCGGTTTCCGGCGGCACGGTGACGCCTTCCTTGTACGCGATCAGTCCGTGCAGGCCGCGCGACCACACCCGCCCTTCGGCGATGCGGCCGGTCACCGGATCGACGATGCAGACCGTGTCGTCGCGCACGACGTAATCCGTCCCGCGGGCGAACAGGTGTTGCGCGCTCAAGGCCATCTCGACCCATTCGGCGCGATGGCCGGCGTTGATCCACGGCGCCACGCCGCTGCCCAGCATTTGCGTGATGCGGGCGCGGCCTGCGTCGGTGAGCGTGACACGGCGCGCGATACGATCGAGGCGATAGTCCTCGCCTTCCACCATCGCTGCGGCGCATCGGTCGGCATGCCAGACGCGCAGACGGGCCGACGCATCGCGGGTTTCGGCGGAGAGGATCAGCGGCACACGGGCTTCGTCGATGAGAATGCTGTCGGCTTCGTCGACGATCACGGCGTCGAACGCCGGCACCACGGGTTCGGCCTCGGTACCCTGCGCCAGATAGCGGGCGCTGTCGTCGAGGCGATCGGCGCCGGCGTGTCCCGCGGCGCTGTCCCGCAGGTGATCGAAAACGACCGACTTTGCGGTGGCGTAAACCACGTCGGCGCGATAGGCCGCGCGGCGCGTGTCGGCGGTGTCGCCTTCGCGCACGCCGGCGAAGCGCAGGCCGAGCGCTTCATACAGCGGCGCGAGGGTTTCGGCGTCGCGTGCGACCAGATAATCGTTGGAGGTGATCACGTGCACCCGGTGACCGCACAGCGCCGTCACCGCCGCCGCCAGCCCGGCCGCCAGCGTCTTGCCTTCGCCGGTGGCCATTTCCACCAGGCGGTCGTCGAGCATCGCCAGCGCCGC
>CBDTZF010000509.1:0-1755 GCA_965364825.1 uncultured Rhodocyclaceae bacterium
TGTCCTGGCAGACCAGGTCCATGACCTCGAACGGATCGACACCGAGCGCATTGCACAAGCGGGCGGTCTCATTGGCAAAAGTAATTTTGAGCGCGTGAAAGTTATTGCAGCAGTACTTCATCATTTCAGCGGCGCGCACGGTCGTACGAATGAATTTGGCGGGAAGATGCCCGAACAGCTCACGCAATCGCTCAACCGGCGCATCATGGTTGGCACCAACGATGGTGAACGGTGGCTTGTCGTAGTCGCGAATCGACGAACCCTCGCGCAAGAACTCCGGCTGGAAACAAAGGTAAAAGCCTTCACCATCGCGCTTGCCCGACTCGGCTTCAATGATCGGCTGGATCGTATCCTCGACGGTTCCCGGCACGAGCGTGGAGCGAAAAACGACGACGTGCGGTGCATCCTTTCTCGCAATCGCAGCACCCAGATCCTTGGCAAGGCGCAACACAGCGCCTTGGTCCTGACTGCCATTGGCTGCCGACGGCGTGCCAACGCAAATCAGGGATAGATCACTATCGAGAACAGCCTGCTGAACGTCGCTGGTGACGCTGACTCGGCCACTGGCGGCCACCTGAGCCATGAGATCGACCATGCCTTCCTCGACCACGGGCGTGGTGCCGGCACGTATGAGGTCAAGCTTGGCGCTGTCGATATCGACCCCGATCACCGAATGACCGTCACGCGCCAGACAGGCCAGCGACACTGCGCCAACGTAACCGAGTCCGAAAATGCTGATCTTCATTGCAGAGCTTCCTCACTTCCATGAAATTCGGTGATGCAGCGGTCAATGATGCGGTCAAGTCGCTGCATCGATTTTGGCCAGGCGTGATGCGATTGCATCCGTTGCCGTCCCGCTTCGGCCAGCCGTGCGCGTTCAACAGGGCTTTCGACGATACGCATAACCGCGTCAGCGTACTGCAGCGGCGTTTCCGCGACGAGGAAATGCTTCTCAGCCTCGGCGTCGACACCACCTGCTGCGATGCGGCTCGAGACGACGGGCACGCCCATCGCCATTGCTTCGAGAATCTTGTTCTGCGTGCCGCGCGCAATATTCAGCGGCGCCACCATCACAGCCGAGCGCAGTATGTGAGGTCGCACGTCGGGAACCGAGCCGGTCACGGTGACACCCGGCAACGCCTCGAGCTTCCTGACTTCGGGTGACGGGTCGGCACCAACGATAATCAACTTCAGCGAAGGGCGTCGCTCACGCAGCAAAGGCCAGACACGGGAACAGAAATCGAACATCGCCTCCTGGTTAGGGTAGTAATCCATGCGCCCGATGAAACTGATGGTATCGGCATCGTATCCCGCGCCGTCCGGCTGGAAGAAATCGGCGTCGACGCCATTGGGAAACCAGTCGGTCGCCACGCCAGTGCCGTAGCTTTCAAGGGTTTCCCACTCCGCGCGCGTGGTGGCGGTACATAGGTTGAAGCGGCGAGCGAGGCGCTTTTCTTCACGCGCCATCTTGGTGCCCTCGAGCCAGTAACCCGGTTTGAGCGGCCACGGTTTGAATTTTACGTATTCAAGCCATTTTTGCGAGTCCATGTCGCCGAAATCGAGTATTTTCGGCACGCCCTCCACATGGCTGACGTACTGCGCAACCGATGAACAATGCACAAAAATGAGATCAAACGATTCGCTGGCCAGAAGCGCTTTGACCTGACCGTCCAGCGCGGGAGAATAGAAATATCCCATCGACGACGGCACCCGAGTCGGCAGACGCGCCACCATGCGAAGCACCTGCACCGGATT
>CBDTZF010000510.1:0-1738 GCA_965364825.1 uncultured Rhodocyclaceae bacterium
CCGTGCTCTGCAAGTCGCTCTGGCTGCAGCCGCGCGAGCCGTGCGAGCTGTTCCACGATCTCGACGCCGCGTCGTCATTCAATCCCACGCGATCGTGATGACCGACCATCGCGCTGCCGGCGCCATTGCTGGTCCAGTCGTCGCACGTCTTCCCAAAGACCAGGATGCCTTCGGGGTTCGAGCCAGTGAGAATGTCGTGACGGTTGGGCGTGTCGCCGCGGCCGTTGATGATCTCGCCGTTCTCCGACAACGCGTTTTGTTTATTCACCCCGTTGTGCTCACTGTGCAATTCGTCCACGTTGGTGGCGATGCGCACACCCTTGGCGTTGAACCAGGGGCCGTCGCCGATGCGCTTGCGGGCATTTTCGTCGCTACTGCTTAAATAGGCGTGCCAGGTTTTGTCACCGGCACCGGCCGCCTCCGCGAGACCCTGGCAATGGGCGTCGGCGCCCGCCAGACCGCCCAGATTCGCCCCTTGTCCGGGGCCAGCGCTGGTGACGAAGAAGCTCATTTCCTTGTCGTCATGCCCGCCCATCGCGGTGCAGCCCGTGATCAGCGCGCTGCCAAGCAGCGCAATCGTGGTGATCCTGTTCATTGCCTTCTCCTCCGTTCGCTACGCGACCGGCCGTCATTCGACATCGGTCGTTGCGTGATATCGGGTCAGCCAAACAACTTGGGCAGGCCGCAACGACGCCCGACATTTGCGACCACCCGGGTATCGCGCGTTCTGTGCCTGTAAGCAAGTAGCCCGCCTACCGCTGGACGCCGCTCCTGCCCTACTCGATTTCCGACAGAAGCCTGACATCGGTGACGAGTTTTCTGACCCCGTGGGCGTGATCTTCCTTGAAGATGTTTCCCTTGCACCACTGCCCCATGGTGTTGATATCGAGTTTGGCGCACTGCGGACGAACACGCCAGGTGACCTGCAGCGGGGAGCATTGCTGCTCGGTGTAACTCGGCCCCGTGGTCGAACCTTCGAATTCGACTGGATCGCCGGTATTGTCGGGCAATGACTTGGCTTGATGATAGCCCTCCGTCATCGTGTCGGCGTAAGAAAAGGCGTTGAAATCGAGCGCAGCGGGGTCATTCACCAGCGTGAACACCTGCGTTTCGACGCGCAAGTCCGGGTTGGCGCAGGCGTCGGACAGGCACGACGCGAGACTGTGATCCGGCTCGACGTCGCACGACGAATAAACCCAGTGCACTTCAATGGTGTCACCCGGTTTCAGTCCCTTGCACACGGCTTCTTCGGGCGCCTTGAGCTCTTCCTCGGTGAGTGACTGGCTGATCTTGCATTGGTAACCGCCGCCGAGCCCGTCGTCGCCCTCACCCGCATAAATCGAAAAATCCGCCGCCTTGTGTTCGGCATTGTTGTGGAAATGAATGTCGCACAGGTTCATCTTCTCGTGAGCTGGCGCCAGTGAAAACCTCCGCGGGTTCTCGCCAGCGCGACTATCGATGTCTCTTGGCGTTTGCGGGCCAAAACCCTCACAAACCGACCCGGCCGCCATCTCGCGGTACGGGGCGGTTACTTCCTCGGGATCTTCGTCTGCCATGCTGCATGTCGAAACGAGCGCTATGACGAGTGCGGAACACGGGAGCATTGCTGTTTTGCGATTCATCGACGTCCTCCTTGTTTGAACCAAGCTGCGCGTTTGAGCATGCTATCAGGCTCTTATGCTCATGGAGATTGGCGGCGCCGCTGGCCGCGGGGGCCGCGCCCGCAAGGCACGTCGGG
>CBDTZF010000511.1:0-1725 GCA_965364825.1 uncultured Rhodocyclaceae bacterium
TTGCCCTATGCCCTATACAGCGGAACGTGTTAACTGGAAGTGTCAAAGTCGGGTCAAACGGTGCCAGCACTGACGCTCAGAACGTCGCGCCTCGCTTGAAGCAGGCGGAACCGGCGACAGCTCACGAACGCGCACCCCGGTGCGCGCTCTATTTTCCGACTACATTTATCGATTGCGCGCAGGGTCCGCACCGGCCACCGAAGGGGGTGTGAAGCAGGGCACATCCGGCCGATGACTTATCGCATTTGGGCGCTTCGCGCCACGCGGCACACTGACATCGTTGCTGCTATGTCATGAAACACGGGCGCGCCGCCAGCCCGACGGCCGCGCCTCCCCGAGGCCCTCGCGGTTCCCCTATCCCGTCGGCAGCAATTGCAAGGACGCAGTATCACGGGAGCGGGGCGCGCGAGTGGACTTCACGCAAACGAGGAGTATGTGATGAGAAACGTAAAGCATGAAAAGAGGGCCGCCAGCGGCCTGTCCGCGATCCTTTCCCGCCCGCTGCCGCAACAAGTGGACAACGCGCCGGCGAGCGGGGTCACCGCCGTCGAACTCAGTGCAGAAGAACTCGATCGTGTGTCCGGCGGTATGGCTTCGACGAAGCTGGCTCGCGCCGGCACAACCTGCAGCCCTTGCGCGGACGATTGCGGCCAGTGACACCGTGCCGACGCCAGGCCGGTGCGACGGTGTAACAAACGGGATCCAGCCACCCCGCCGCTCTTGTCGGCGGGGCCGGCTGGCCTCGCTATCCCGAAGCAATGGAGGGGCCAATGGTGCACTTTGATGATAGTCGGCTCGTGGTCGAGGGCTTTCTCGTCGGCGGCGATGCCGAAACGATCCAGCTGGTGATGCCGCCCTACTTGCTCGCGTTCGCGCGCGCCGATGTCCTGCGCATTGAAGAGCGCCCGCCGTTGCCACTGCAGAACGAGACGAACTGCGTTGCCGCGCGGCTCGAACTGTGTCGCGGCGCGCGCCTCGTGGACATGCATTGCGCGCGCGCCATCGAGGTCTCGATGTGGTCCAGCCGGCGTCCGTTCGCGATCGCGACCCGCCCTGAGGCCGCACCGATGATCGGCGAGGCGGATTATGCCGAGAAGGAAGCGCGTTTCTTCGCCGGCCTCGGCATCGACGACCAAGGACCGGGAACGTGATCCTGATCGTCTCTTGCGTCCACGATCAGCATGCGCGCGTCCTGGAAAAGGTGTTGCTGGCTCGCGGGGTGCCGGTGTTCATCGGCGACGTGACCGAGTTCAGCAGCGGTGCGCGGCTGTCACAATGCGGCGGCGAAGTTCTGTGGACACGCGCAGACGGCACCGCCGCCCGGCTGGGCGAAACCCGCGCCGTGTGGTGCCGACGCTACTTCACGCCCAACTTCGATCAGTCGCTGCGCGATGGCTGCGATCGTGATTTCGTGCGCCGTCAGTGGGCCGAACTGCTATGGGGCACGGTGTGCGCGCTGGACGTGCCGCTGGTCAGCGATCCCTACCGACAGCAGGCCGCCACCAAACCGCTGCAACTCACACTGGCACGCGCGGTGGGCTTGCGTGTACCCGATACGCTGATCAGCAACGAGGCTGACGCAGTGCTCGCCTTCGTCGACCGCCATCACGGCCGCGTGATTCACAAAACGCTCAGCGCCGCGATCGACCAGCTGCTGTTCACCAAGCGCTGGGAACCGAGCGATGTCGCGGCGTTGGACACGCTCGAGCTGGCGCCGGCGATCTT
>CBDTZF010000512.1:0-1714 GCA_965364825.1 uncultured Rhodocyclaceae bacterium
AATATGCCGCACCGAGTGGGTGGCCATTTCGAGCGCCGCGTCATAGGCGGTGGCCGAGGTCGACAAGGCGAGCGGTTCCGATGTCATGATTTCGGAAATCGGTCGGCCGAGATCGAACGCAGGCAGCACCACGCGCGGCAGCAAATCGCTCTGCGTGAACACGCCCACCGGCTGCTGCCCTTCATTGGCGATCACAATGCAGCCGATGTCGAGTTCGGCCATCTGTTCCAGCGCGGCGCGCGTCGGCGTGTCGGGCAAAACGAAAACGGGCTCGCGCTTGATCAGTTGTTCCAGCGGCGTGGTCATCGTCTGCTGTTCGCCGGCGCGTTGCGAAAACGTGGTCTGCAACTGCTGGCGCGACTGGTTGAGCAGGCTGGCGATGTACTGCGTGCAGAACAGATGAAACACCCGACTGATGCGCATCAGCTCGAGGAAGTCTTCCGCCGGCAACTGGTAGGTGAAACTGTCGTTGAGCGCGATGTAGTTGTTGGTGACAGGGCGATTGGCGGAAAGGGCGCCGATGGGAAAGCATTCTCCCGGCCCCAACGTCGTCGTCGAGTATTCGGTGAGTATTACGCTGCCCGCCTGGTTGGCCTGCACCGTGCCGCGCTGGACGATAAAGAAATCGTGCGGCGGGCCCATTTCGGGCGAGAGTATCGTGCTGCCTTTGGCAAAGTAACCCAGCGAAACCCGTTCGGTCAGGAACGCCAGCGCATCCGGCTCCATCTCGTCGAAAGGCGAAAAACGCTTGAGAAAATCTGCGCTGTCGGCGCGCAGCGCTTCAGTTGCATCTGTCATGTAATTATCCACTCCCTGCCAAAATTATAGGGCTGCGTGGCGATAGTGTACTGATCTGAAGCAGGAAATGGCGGGTTGAAACGTGCGTCGTGCTGTGGCCTCGAAAGCCGGCATGGCCTTGATAGTAGGAATCTGTCTGCGCAGCTACTACCATGGTGTTTGAAGCGAGCGCAGCATCGCAGGGTGCAATAATCGAAGTGCATTGCACCGATCAACGGTCCGTCGGTGCAATGCCCGCAGGTTTTGCACCCTATCGAGGAGACAACCATGTCCGTGAACAATCCGACTTTCAACCGGGACGACCCGTTGCTGCTCGACAGCCAGCTCACCGACACCGAACGCATGGTGCGTGACACCGCGCGATCCTACAGCCAGGAGCGTTTGCTGCCGCGCGTGCAGGAAGCCTTCCGCCATGAAAAGACCGACCGCGCCATCTTCAATGAGATGGGCGAACTCGGCCTGCTCGGCGCGACCATTCCGGAAGAGTACGGCGGCGCCGGCATGAACTATGTGAGCTACGGACTCATCGCACGCGAGGTCGAGCGCGTCGATTCCGGCTATCGCTCGATGATGAGCGTGCAAAGCTCGCTGGTGATGGTGCCGATCAACGAATTCGGCACCGAGGCGACCAAGCGCAAATACCTGCCCAGACTCGCCACCGGCGAATGGGTCGGTTGCTTCGGCCTCACCGAGCCGAACCACGGCTCCGATCCCGGCAGCATGGCGGCGCGCGCCAGGAAGGTCGATGGCGGCTACAGCCTGTCGGGCACCAAGATGTGGATCACCAACAGCCCGATCGCCGATGTGTTCGTGGTGTGGGCCAAGACCGAAGACGGCAAGATTCGCGGCTTCGTGCTCGAAAAAGGCTGGAAGGGGCTGTCGGCACCGGCCATCCACGGCAAGATCGGTCTGCGCG
>CBDTZF010000513.1:0-1681 GCA_965364825.1 uncultured Rhodocyclaceae bacterium
CGTCTGACAAGGCGCGAGGAGGACGCAGGAGCGGCCCCTGCTACCTCAGCTGCCAAATGAGGTAGCGCAGGCAGGCGGCCCGCCAGTCGTGCAATCGGACGCGTAGCGCACTCACCCAATAGGTCAAACCTACAGAGCGGAAAAATTTCAATAAATTCGGCACTTTATCCAAACCAACAAGCGGTCAACTGCCGTTTTTAGGTTCGAGACTTCGGAAAGCGCACCACAACCGCCAAACCATGGCCGCCATCGCGCGTCAGGCCCTCCTCGAACGCGAGCTGTGCGCCTTGCAGTTCGACAATGCGTTCGACAATCGACAGCCCCAGCCCCGCGCCCTCCCCGCTGTGTTCGTCACCGCGGGCGAAGCGCCCGCGCAGCGCCTTTTGTTGCGCCGGGCTCATGCCGGGACCATCGTCCGCCACGCGCAACAGCGCCGTCGTCGCGGTCACGCTCACGCGCACGTGAATTCGGCCCCCGGGCGGCGCATAGCGCATCGCGTTGTCAATCAGGTTGCGCGTCAGCACTTCCAGCCAGACCGCGTTACCCGATACGGTGGCGGGAACGGTGTCGAGTTCGAGCGTCTGATCGCGCTTGATCGCGGCCGGCGCGAGCTGCGCGCACACCTGCTCGGCGACCGCATCGAGCGCAACCAATGAAAACCCGGCAGCGTTGTTCACCGCCTGCGGTTCGAGCCGCGCGAGCGTCAGCAATTGCTCGACCAGATGCGTCATGCGATCCACGCCCACGAGCACCTGATCGAGCGCGTGGATGCGGGTTTCGTCTTCCGTCGCACGGCGCGCTACCTGAGCTTGTACCTTGAGTGCCGACAGTGGCGTGCGCAACTCGTGCGCGGCGTCCGCGGTAAACCGGCGCTCCTTCTCGAAGGCCGCCTCGACGCGCGCGATCAGGCGGTTGAGCGCTTCGATGAGTGGCGCAACTTCCTCGGGCACCGCAGCACCGGGCACCACCGGGGTGAGCGCATCGGGCGACATCGCGCCGACCGATCGCGCAGTGCTGCCCAGCGGACGCATCGCTCGCCCGACCGCCCACCAGACTCCAAGAGCCATCAGCGGCAAGCCTAGGCCCATCGGCAGCAGTTGATTGACCACCATCTCGGTGGCCATCGCAAGGCGGGCGCCGTGATCCTGACCGACCACCACAAACAACTCGCCGTCGTCGTCGGAAACACCGTAGAAGCGCCACAAGCGGCCTTCGAAATCGCGCTCCACAAACCCAGGCCGCGTGATCAGGCGTTCGCGCGGCACATCGGGCGAGCGCACCAGCAGTTTTGCTTTGCCCTTTTCGGTCGCCCACACCTGGAAGCGCAAGGGCAGCTCGTAGCGGTGCTCATGCTCGGCGAGTTCGTCGCTCAATTCGTCGGCCACCTTCTCGCCATCGCCTGCATCGACCAGTGTCAGCAGCGTCTCGGCGACCTGCACCAGATGCGCGTCGAATACTTCATCGGCCTCGTGGTGCGCCGTGCCGAAGGCCAGTATCGCGGTGCCGATCCACAGCGCGCCAACCAGCAGCACCAGCGCTTTCACCAGGCGACGGCGCAAGGAATAGGTGGGCAGCGGCGGCTGCGTCATGAGCGTTGCGCCGCCACGGTGTAGCCAACCCCACGCACGGTGCGGATCAGTTCGCCGCCGAGCTTCTTGCGCAAATGGTGGATGTGCACTTC
>CBDTZF010000514.1:0-1677 GCA_965364825.1 uncultured Rhodocyclaceae bacterium
TCGCGGTCGGCGGCGAAGCCTTCGAGCAGAAACGGTACCAGGGGCACATTGCGCGCTTCGGCCACACCGGCAAACACCTCGCGGAACTTGTCGGCATAGTTCGAGCCATAGTTCGGTGGCAACTGCATGCCAAGCAGCACCACCGCAACGTTCGCCGCCTGCGCGGCATCGATCATGGCGAGCAGGTTGGCCTGCATGGTGGCGAGCGGTAGTCCGCGCAAGCCGTCGTTGGCACCCAGTTCGATCACCAGCACGTCCGGCGAATGGATCTCGAGCGCCTGTGGCAGACGCGAACGGCCGCCGGCGGTGGTTTCACCGCTGACGCTGGCATTGACCACCCGGTGCTCGCCGGGCAAGGTTTCGAGTTTGCGCTGCAGGTGGGCGGGCCAGGCTTCCTCGGCGGGCAGTCCGTAACCGGCCGACAGACTGTCGCCAAGCACCAGAACGGTCGCCGCCTGTGCGAGTACCGAACACATCAAAAAAAGCGAAAAAACAATGGATCGAGCCATATCATCCCAAGCCACACCGGTCATCGAAGTGACCGGGCTGTCAAAGTCGGTACCCGTGCGTGATGGCGCGGGCGATTTGCATATTCTCAAGGACATCGGCTTTCGCGTAAACGCCGGTGAGTCCGTCGCCATCGTCGGTGCGTCTGGCTCGGGCAAATCCACGCTGCTCGGCCTTGTCGCGGGGTTGGACGTGCCGAGCAGGGGATCGGTTCATTTGCAGGGTCAGTCGCTGTTCGATCTCGACGAAGACGGGCGGGCGCAATTGCGTGGCGCGCAGATCGGCTTTGTCTTTCAGTCGTTCCAGTTGTTGCCGGCGCTCACCGCACTCGACAACGTCATGTTGCCGCTCGAACTGGCCGGGCGATCATCGGCCGAAGAGACGGCGCGCGGCTGGCTCAAGCGTGTCGGTCTGGATGGCCGCGTCAATCACTACCCCAAACATTTGTCGGGCGGCGAGCAGCAGCGGGTAGCGCTTGCGCGCGCCTTCGCGCCCGACCCCGCGGTGCTGCTTGCCGACGAGCCAACCGGCAATCTCGATGCCGCGACCGGCGCGGACGTGATCGCACTGATGTTCGAGCTGAACCGCGAGCGTGGCACGACGCTCATTCTCGTCACGCATGACGACGCGCTGGCCTCGCGCTGCAATCGTGTGCTGCATATGAAAGACGGGAAGCTCGACGCGCAGTCTGAAGCGCCCGTGGTTGCCGGGTAAGACGCTACGACGCGTTGGCGATTTCGGCGGCGCACCGCACCGCAGCGCGCACCGCACCCTCAATGGTCGCCGGGTAGGGACCGTCGACATAGTCGCCGGCTAACCAGACACCGGGCTGCGCGGTGCGCACGTCGGGCCGCGAGAGATTCGGCAGACAGGCGAAGGTGGCGCGCTTTTCGGTGATTGTGAGGACGTCTTCGGGCGTTGGCAGGCGGCGGTCGAGCAGGGCTTCGAGTTCGTTGTGCAACGCCAGTTCGAGTTCTTCCTTAGGCAGGTCGAGGTGCTTGCCGCTCGCGCTGATCACCGCGGCGATCAGGCCGTCCGATCCACCGAACTGGCCCCGATCAAAAAACCATTGAGCGAAATCACCATCGGCACCGATCATCGGCGCGGGCAGTCGGACGCTGTCGTCGTATTGCAGATAAGTCGTGACAATGGGTTCGTAGGTCAGCGCCT
>CBDTZF010000515.1:0-1669 GCA_965364825.1 uncultured Rhodocyclaceae bacterium
CCACCGCTTCGGCACTGTCGCTGTGGTGGATCGGGTTGAGCAGGTCGAACATCGCACCAGCGCGATCGCCGTCGCCGAGTTGGGCCCAGGCGAAGATCGACCAGGTTGCGGCGTGCGTGTACTGGCCACCATTTTCGCGTACGCCCGGCGGATAGCCTTTGATGTAGCCGGGGTTTTGCGTACCGTGGTCGAACGGTGGGGTGAACAGCCGCGCGATCTGGTGCCGATGATCGACCAGAAGACGATCGACCGAGGCCATGGCCTGCGCAGCATGTTGTGGGTTCGCCGCGCCCGCAAGAACGCTCCACGATTGCGCAATGCTGTCGATCTGGCATTCCTCGCTTTCGTGTGAGCCCAGTGGAGCGCCGTTGTCGTAATAGCCGCGGCGGTACCACTGACCATCCCACGCCTGTTCCAATGCAATGCGCATGCCGGCGGCGTAATCGCGCCAGCGTCTTGCGCGCCCGTTTTCGCCGCGCTGCTCAGCGCACGGCGAAAACGCCGCGATGGCGGCCAGCAAAAACCACGCGAGCCAGCTGCTTTCGCCGCGGCCCTGTTCACCGACGCTGTTCATGCCGTCGTTCCAGTCTCCGGTCTGAATCAGCGGCAGGCCGTGCGCGCCGCAAGTCAGGCTGGAGTCGAGCGCGCGGGCACAGTGTTCGTAAACGCTGACTTTCTGGTCAGACTCGCCTGGCTGGAAGAATGCATCGGTGGCTTCGCCGGGAATGATCTGGCCGGTGAGGAATGGCAACACTTCGTCCAGCACCGAGGCATCGCCCGTCGCGCCGACATAGTGCATGGCGACGTAGGCGAGCCAGATGCGGTCGTCCGTGATCTTTGTTCGGATGCCCTGGCCCCCTGGCGGCAACCACCAGTGTTGCACGTCGCCTTCGGCAAACTGGCGGCCGGCCGCGCGCAGCAGATGTTCGCGGGCGAGATCGGGCCGGCTCACGCACAGCGCCATCACGTCCTGCAACTGATCGCGGAAACCATATGCACCACTAGACTGGTAATAAGCAGTACGCGCCCACACGCGGCTACTCAGAACCTGGTACAGCAGCCAGTCGTTGAGCATGATGTCCACCGCCCGATCCGGCGTGCGTACCTGCACGGTATCGAGCAGTCCGTTCCACTGCGCGGCGACTTCGGCGAGTACCTTCTCGATGCTGGTTGTGCGGTATTTCACGATCAATCTCTGCGCGTTTACTTCGGAAGCGGCTTCACCGAGCAGGAAGACAAGGTCAAACTGCGTATTCGGCGGCAGTTCGATCCGCGTCTGCAGTGCGCCGCACGGATCAAGACCGGCGCCGAGGCGACCCGACAGCGGGCTGTTGTCTTGCAGCGCGGCAGGCCGGTCAACCGCGCCGAACGGGCCGAGAAACGCGCCACGATCGCCAGTCATCGACTGTTGCTGGCCCGCCAGGTCAAAGAAGGCGACCCGTTCGCCAAAATCGCTGCGCCACGGATTGCGCGCGAACAGCGCACCCGTCTGGTCATCGCGCGAGGTGATCACGAACGGCGCCGGCGTGGTGCCATTTGCACCCAGAGCCCATTCGACATATCCGGTGATTGACAGATGCCGCGTGTCCGTCGAACGGTTGCACAGACGCAGCCGCGCCAGCTTGACGGGATCGGTGGTCGGCACGCACATTGTCAGCTCCAACTCAAT
>CBDTZF010000516.1:0-1663 GCA_965364825.1 uncultured Rhodocyclaceae bacterium
GGGCAAGGAGCGCAACGCAGCAGCGGGCGCATTCGGGGCAACCCGAAGGGCTCGCCTGTCTTGGCACCCATTGCCGCGTTGCGCCTCCTTGCTTGGGGGCTCACCCAGGCGGCGTCGGCGCGCCTTGCACTGGGCGCCAAGACAGGCGAGCGTGACCGGTGGCGTAAATGAGAACAGGCCCGCGCCCGGTCGGCGTGCTCGGCGGCACCTTCGACCCGGTTCATTTCGGTCACTTGCGCCTCGCCGAGGAGGCCCGCGAAAGCCTCGATCTGGCCGAACTGCGGCTCGTGCCGGCCGGCGCACCGCCTCACCGCGACACGCCGCGCTCGCCTGCCGCGCATCGCCTTGCAATGATCCGACTGGCGCTCGCCAGCAACCCCGCGCTCGAGGAGGACGATTTCGAAGTGCGCGCCGAGGGGCCGAGTTACAGCGTGCGTACGCTGCGCCACCTGCGTGCAGTGATGGGCGAGGACCGGCCGCTGGTGCTCATCCTCGGCGCCGACGCCTTCGAAGGCCTGCCGAGCTGGCATCGTTGGGAGGAACTGTTCTCGCTGGCTCACATCGCGGTCGCCAACCGACCCGGCTACGCGGCCCACGGGCGCTGGCCCGCGGCCCTTCCGCCTGACTTGGCGGCTGCCTGCGCGGGTCGTTTTCTCGACACTGCGGGCCAGCTGACCGACGCACCGGCGGGTGGCATCCTGCGCTTCGAGATGACGCCGTTGGCGATTTCGGCAACGCTGATTCGCGACTTGCTCGGCCACGGCCATAGCGCCCGCTATTTGCTCCCCGATCCGGTTCTCGACTATATTGCCGCGCACCATCTCTACGGCTGACCCAATGGAACTCGATCACCTGCAAGAAGTTGTCATCAACGCACTCGAAGACATCAAGGGTCGCGACATCGAAGTCATCGACACCACCAAACTCACCGCCATGTTCGACCGCATGATCGTTGTCAGCGGCGATTCCGGCCGGCAGACCCGCGCGATGGCGCGCAATGTGCAAGAAGAGGTCAAGAAGGCCGGCGGCACGGTAACCGGCGTCGAAGGACAGGACAGCGGCGACTGGGTGCTGGTCGACCTGGGCAGCATCATCGTGCATGTCATGCAGCCGGCGGTGCGCGCCTACTACAAGCTTGAAGAGCTGTGGAAGGCAGGACCCGATCACCGTCCCGACAAGAGTTAACAGCGGCGGTGAAGCTGCTCGTCGTCGCGGTCGGCACGCGCCTGCCGGCGTGGGTTGAAGCCGGCTTCGACGAATACGCGCGCCGCATGCCGCGCGAAGCGGCGCTTGATTGCGTCGAAATCAAGGCCGAGCCACGCACTACGGGCAAGACCGTCGCTGCCATGATGGTCGCCGAAGCCGCACGTATCGAAGCGGCGCTGCCCGTGCGCTGCCGGCGCGTCATCCTCGACGAGCGCGGCCGCGACACCACCACCCAAAAACTGGCGAAGCGGCTCGAACACTGGCAGGCCGATGGCGAGGATGTGGCCTTCATCATCGGCGGCCCCGACGGCCTCGATCCCGCGCTCAAGGCCACGGCGCACGAAACACTGCGCCTTTCCAGCCTCACCCTGCCGCACGCGTTGGTGCGCCCGCTGCTTGCCGAAGCGCTCTACCGTGCCTGGAGCGTGACGCGCAATCATCCGTACCACCGCGAGTA
>CBDTZF010000517.1:0-1655 GCA_965364825.1 uncultured Rhodocyclaceae bacterium
GTGGCTGCCTTTCGCGTGCGATTCAGGAATATTTCGATCAGCTCACGGTCGCGCTAAAATAACTTCTTTTGTTGCACTGAAAGAGCGCGCCATGACCGTTGCACAGACCGAAAACCTCAACATCGTCGCCCAGGACCACATGCCCTCGCCGCTGGAGATCAAGGCGCAATTGCCGATTTCAGAAAGCGCGGCGAGCACGGTGCTCAAGAGCAGGCGCACGCTGCAGGCGATTCTCGACCGCGAGGACCCGCGCATGTTCATGGTGGTCGGCCCGTGCTCGATCCACGATCCGGTCGCCGGTCTCGATTACGCGCGGCGCCTCAAGGCGCTGGCCGACGAGTTATCCGACACCATCGTGCTCGTCATGCGTGTCTACTTCGAAAAGCCGCGCACTGCGACCGGCTGGAAGGGTTACATCAACGATCCGTACATGGACGATTCCTTCCGCATCGACGAAGGCATGGCCAAAGCACGGCAGTTCCTCCATGACGTAAACGAAATCGGCCTGCCCGCGGCCACCGAGGCGCTCGATCCGATTGCGCCCCAATATTACGGCGATCTGGTGAGCTGGACGGCGATCGGCGCGCGTACCGCCGAATCGCAAACCCATCGCGAGATGGCGTCCGGCCTGTCAACGCCGGTCGGCTTCAAGAACGGCACCGATGGCTCGCTCGACGCGGCCATCAACGGCATCGTTTCGGCCGCCAGCCCGCACAGTTTCCTCGGCATCAACGGCAATGGGCGTTCGTCCGTGCTGCGCACGCGTGGCAACCCCTACGGTCATGTCGTGCTGCGCGGCGGCGGCGGCCGCCCGAACTACGACACGGTGTCGATCAACCTTGCCGAAAAGGCGCTCGACAAGGCCGGTCTCCACAAAAATATCGTGGTCGACTGCTCGCACGCCAATTCCTGGAAGAATCCTGAATATCAACCACTGGTGCTACGCGATGTGATGCATCAGATTCGCGAAGGCAACCGCTCGGTCATCGGCACCATGGTCGAGAGCTTCATCGAAGCCGGCAACCAGAAGATCCCCGCCGATCTGAGTCAGCTTAAATATGGTTGCTCGGTCACCGACGCTTGCGTGAGCTGGGAAACCACGGTCGACATGTTGCGTCAGGCGCGCGAAATGCTACGCGGAATCCTGCCGACGCGAGCCGCCGCGGCATGAATCTGGTGGTGCTCGGTGACGCTATCGAAACCCGGCTGCTCAAGACCCTCGCGAAACACACCGACGCACGCGCCATCGAACAGATCCATCCGACGGTGTTTCGCATCGTCGGCGCACAGACCCGCGATGGCGTGGCGTCTTTGTGCGATGCCGCCGCGGTCGACTACGCCTTTGTTCCTGGCGGGCGCCGGCTGGAGGACTTCGGCCTGTTCGTCACCGACATGGATTCGACCCTGATCGACATTGAATGCATCGACGAAATCGCCGCCGAATGTGGGGCCAAGGCGCAGGTGGCCGAAATCACCGAAGCGGCGATGCGAGGTGAAATCGACTTTCGCCAGTCTCTGACGCGTCGTGTCGCCTTGCTCACCGGTCTCGACGTGAGCGCGCTCGACACGGTCTATGAAAAACGACTACGGCTGAACCGCGGCGCGGAAGCGCTCATGCGGGGACTCAAGGATGCGCAGATCAGCACCATGCTGGT
>CBDTZF010000518.1:0-1647 GCA_965364825.1 uncultured Rhodocyclaceae bacterium
ACGCGGCTCTGATGGAGGGTCGCCCGCAATCGCTCAAGGCGCGCCTGCGCCAGGTTGATCCGCGTTGACTCACGCTGTTTATCAAGGAGACAGATTCATGTCCGGGACTGTATTGCTGATCGGGGGAAGCGGATTTGTCGGAACGGCCGTCGCCGCGCGGCTCACCAAGGAAAAATGGGCGCTGCGTGTGCCGACGCGGCGCCCAGCCAACGCGCGTCACCTGCTGGTGTTGCCAGCCGCCGAAGTGATCGAGGCCGACGTGTTCGACGATGCCGCGCTCGACCGCCTCATGCGCGGTGTGGACGCTGTGGTCAATCTCGTCGGTGTGCTGCATTCGCCGCCGGGCGATCCGTATGGTCCCGCCTTTGCGCGCGCGCATGTTGAATTGCCCAAACGCCTGGTTGCCGCCTGTGTGCGCAATGCCGTGTCGCGCCTGGTGCACATCAGTGCGCTCGGGGCGGACGCTGAAGGCCCCTCCGAGTATCAGCGTTCCAAGGCCGCCGGTGAGGCCGTCATCCGCGGTGCCGACGCGTCGCTCGGGTGGACCATCCTGCGCCCCTCGGTCATCTTCGGCGAGGGCGACAGCTTTCTCAATCTGTTCGCCAACCTCGCGAAGCTCACCCCGGTGATGCCGCTGGGCGGCGCCAACACACACTTTCAGCCGGTGTGGGTGGAAGATGTGGCGCGCGTGATCAGTGCCTGCCTGCAGCGCCGAGACAGTATCGGCGAGTGCTACACGGTGGCCGGCCCGACGCGCTACACGCTGCGGGAACTGGTGCGCTATGCCGGCGCACTCGGCGGTCGCACGCCGTGGGTCATCCCGCTGCCAGAAGGCGTTGCCATGGTGCAAGCGCGCCTGCTCGAACTCGCGCCGCAGCCCATGATGAGCCGCGACAATGTACGCTCGATGCGCGTGAATAACGTCGCCGTAGGCGCGCCGCTGCCCTTTGGCATGACGCCGACCACGCTCGAAGCGATCGCGCCGGAGTACCTGCGCGAGCCGACACGGCGCCGCCTGCTAACGCATCGCCGTCACGCGACGGTGCGTCAGATCGACTAAGCCGGAAGCCCTGAAGATGCAGATTTACACCGTTGGCGGCGCGGTGCGCGATGAACTGCTCGGCCTGCCGGTGCAGGATCGCGATTACGTTGTCGTCGGCGCCACGCCGGACGCGATGCGGGCGAAGGGTTTCATGCCCGTCGGCAAGGATTTCCCGGTGTTCCTGCACCCGCAGACGCACGAGGAGTACGCGCTGGCGCGCACCGAACGCAAGTCGGCGCCGGGCTACACCGGTTTCGTGGTGCACGCCGCGCCCGACGTGACCCTCGACGACGACCTGCGCCGGCGCGACCTCACCATCAACGCCATGGCACGCGATGCACAGGGCGCGCTGATCGATCCTTACAGCGGGCAGGCTGATCTTGCGGCGCGCGTGTTGCGCCATGTCAGCCCGGCGTTTGCCGAAGATCCGGTGCGCATTCTGCGCGTCGCACGCTTCGCCGCGCGCTTTGCCGATTTCCGCGTCGCCGACGAAACGCTCGCGCTGATGCGCTCAATGGTGGTCGCCGGCGAAGTGGATCATCTGGTTGCCGAGCGTGTATGGCAGGAGATTGCGCGCGGGCTGATGGCCGACGCGCCGATGCGCA
>CBDTZF010000519.1:0-1640 GCA_965364825.1 uncultured Rhodocyclaceae bacterium
CCGGCCATACCGACCGGTGGCGCCGCCGACGCGATCGACATCATGCCGGTGTCGATGGTCGAGCATCAGGCGCGCATCTATCGCTTGCTGGCAGCTACGCCGCTGAATTTTTCGCGCCACAGCGCCGTCTTGACGCCGGCCGCGGATGCCGTGTTGGCCGAAGTCGCGCGCGAACTCGCAGACATGGATTTTGTGGTGCGCGTGCGCGGCCACTCTGACAGCGAAGGCCTTCCCGAGTATCGGCTGCAGCTCAGTCGCGCACGCGCCGAGGCGGTGAGAGCAGCACTGATTCTTGATGGCGTGAGCGCCGAGCGCTTGCTGATCGAGGCCAGAGGCACGCGTGAGCCGTTGGCATCCAACGCGACCGCCGAGGGGCGGGCGCGAAATCGACGGGTCGAGCTGCTGCTGCGCGAGGCGCGTCGATGACCGAGGTGTGGATCGAGCTGGCGATTGCCCTCGTGGCCGCCGCGGCCATTGGTTTCTGGACCGGCTGGCGCATGCGCGGTGCCGATGTCGCGCGGGCCGACGCCGAAACAAAGCACCTGCGCGACTTGTGGATGCAAATGGCGGAGGCGGAGGGTGACGGATCGACCCCGTCGCCGGTGCTGCACGCCGTGGCGGAGGCGGGGGATGAGGACGATCCGCCCGCGCGTCGCGCGGCGGGGTGAATGCGATCGCGAGTTAGGGTGAAATAACGCGACGTGACGATAGCGTAGGGCCGGGTTCAGCCGGCCATCGGTGCCTCGCCGGGCGGCGCGGCGGGCTAAACCCCGCCCTACATATGTTGCGCACGCGTCGTATTTCATGGTCAGGGGTGGTGGCCGCGATCCGCCATGAACGTTAGGGCCGGTGACATACAGATCACCGCTGCGCCGGGGCTGCAAGGGGTGCAGCGCCATGCGCAGGCCCTGGGTTGAAAATACCGCCGGGTGGGCGTGGTGGGTGGGACTTGGGTATCATGCCGACTGCCCCTTTTTTGCGTCGCATCATGGAACTTATCGCAACCTTCATCGACATCGTCCTGCATCTGGACAAACACCTCGCGGTGCTGCTGGCCGACTACGGCACGTGGATTTACGCCATCCTGTTCCTGATCATTTTTTGCGAAACCGGGCTGGTCGTTACCCCGTTCCTGCCCGGTGATTCGTTGCTCTTCGTGGCTGGCGCACTGGCGGCCACGGGCGGCATGGATATTGGTATTTTGTGCGCTACGTTGCTCACCGCGGCGATACTCGGCGACAACACCAACTATTGGATCGGCCGCTATCTGGGGCCGCGCGTGTTCCGCTGGGAACAGTCGAAATTGTTCAACCGCACGGCCTTCGACAAGACCCACGCGTTCTTCGAAAAACACGGCGGCAAGACGATCATCATCGCGCGCTTTTTGCCGCTGGTGCGTACCTTTGCGCCCTTCGTCGCAGGGGTCGCCAAGATGACCTATTCGCGGTTTTTTCCGCTCGATTTTCTTGGCGGTTGCATCTGGATTTTTTCGCTCACGCTGGCCGGTTTCTGGTTCGGCAATATTCCCCTCATCAAGAACAACCTCAGCTTTGTCATTCTCGGCATCATCGCGCTGTCGCTGCTGCCGATCTTCATTGGCTGGTTGCGCCATCGACGCGAGTTGGCGGTGCAGCAGGGCT
>CBDTZF010000520.1:0-1638 GCA_965364825.1 uncultured Rhodocyclaceae bacterium
GCGGATTGGCACGGCGCGCGCACAATACCATTTGAGGCAAAGCCTGGTTTTTCTAGGCGTGCTTCCAATCAACAAACCGGAAGTAATGATTGGCAGCGCGCAGAACGTATTTGATGAAGACGGCAGGCTGACCGATGAGCCCACGCGCAAAATCATCGTCGAATTGCTTGTCGCATTGCGCGACTGGACGCTGAAGCTGAAAGGCTGAGCAGGTGGCCGCGCAAGGCGACGATAGTTTGAGCGGCGCGCTGTGCGATTCGGGTGTAAATGTGTCACGATCAACGTATCACCGGTTGTCTATAAAACCATGAAATCCAAACGCGACAAAGGGCGCCGCGGCGCCTTCCCCAAGGGGCGCCAGACCGATCCGGCCGTTCGGAACGAACTCGCTTTGCTGCTTGGCGAGACGCCCTTGCGGCGCGATTTGCTGATCGAGTATCTGCATGCGATTCAGGACACGCATGGTCACATCGACGCAGCACACATGGTCGCGCTCGCAGAACTCATGCGTCTGGCGCCGACCGAAGTGTTCGAAGTGGCGAGCTTTTATCACCATTTCGACGTCGTCACCGACGGCGACGCCCCGCCCCCACTCACCGTTCGCGTATGCGATTCGCTCAGTTGCGCGATGGCGGGCGGCGAGGCGCTTGCCGATGCACTCAACGCGGCGGCCATCGACGGCGTACGCATCCAGCGTGTGCCGTGTGTCGGACGTTGCGATACGGCGCCGGTGGCGGTGGTCGATAACCATCCACTCGCCCACGCAAGTGTCGACGCCGTAATGGCGGCCATCGAGAATGGGCAGACGCATGCGGAAACGCCACAGGCGATTGACTACGATGCCTACCGCGCCGAGGGCGGCTATGCGCTCTTGCAACGGTGTCATGCCACGCCGGCGCTGGGTGACGAGATCATCGACGCGCTCGAGGCCGCCAGTCTGCGTGGCTTGGGCGGCGCGGGTTTTCCGGCTGGGCGCAAGTGGCGCATTCTGCGCGACATGCCCGCGCCGCGGCTGCTGGCGATCAATCTCGACGAAGGCGAACCGGGCACCTTCAAGGATCGGGTGATCCTCGAAACCGATCCGCACCGCATGCTCGAAGGTGCATTGATTGCGGCGCAAGTGGTCGGTTGCGAGGCCATTTATTTCTATTTACGTGACGAGTACGCCGGCGCGCGCTTGTTGCTCGAACAACAGCTGGCCGCGCTGCAGGCCGACCCGCCCGCCCCGCTACCGCGCATCGAACTGCGCCGCGGCGCTGGCGCTTATATATGCGGCGAAGAGTCAGCGATGATCGAATCGATCGAAGGTAAGCGCGGCATGCCGCGCCTGCGCCCGCCCTATGTCGCCGAAGTCGGCCTGTTCGGGCGCCCGACGCTGGAGCACAACGGCGAAACGCTGTGGTGGGTGCGCGATATCGTCGAAGGCGGCGCAGCCGCGTTTTGCGATGCCGGCGTCAACGGCCGCAAGGGCTTGCGGCGCTTTTCGGTGAGTGGCCGGGTGGCAAAACCCGGCGTGGTGCTGGCGCCTGCGGGCATTACCCTCACCCGCCTGATCGATGATTACTGCGGCGGCATGGCGTCCGGCCACACGCTATATGGTTACTTCCCCGGCGGCGCATCGGGCGGCATGCTGCCCGC
>CBDTZF010000521.1:0-1616 GCA_965364825.1 uncultured Rhodocyclaceae bacterium
GTCTCAAGCCGCGACGCTCACCGAACTCGAGCGGCGCGATGATTTCATCAGCCGCCATATCGGTCCCGACACCCCTGAAACCACTGCCATGCTGCAAGCGCTCGAGCTTGAATCGCTCGACCAGCTGATCGAAAAGGTGGTTCCCGCGTCGATCCTCTCGCAGTCGCCGCTGGCGTTTCCGACTGCGCAGACCGAGCCGGAAGTGCTCGCCCGCTTGCGCGAGATCGCGCGTGGCAACAAGGTATTCAAGTCGTACATCGGCATGGGTTATTACGACACCCACACGCCGACCGTGATTCTGCGCAACGTGATGGAAAACCCGGCCTGGTACACCGCCTACACGCCGTATCAGCCGGAGATTTCGCAGGGTCGTCTGGAGGCACTGCTCAACTTCCAGACCATGGTGTCCGATCTGACCGGGCTGGAAATCTCCAACGCCTCCTTGCTCGACGAGGCGACGGCCGCAGCGGAGGCGATGACCTTCTGCCAACGCCTGTCCAAGAACCGGTCCGAGGTGTTTTTCGTCTCACGTGAATGCCATCCGCAAACCATTGAGGTGGTGCAAACTCGCGCAGCGCCGCTGGGGATCGAGGTGGTGGTCGGCGATCATGCAACCGAGTTGAACGAGCGCGAGTTTTTCGGTGTGCTGCTGCAATATCCGGCCAGCGCCGGCGACATCCATGATTACGCGGAAATTGCGGCGGCCGTGCATGCCAAGAAGGCACTGCTGGTTGTGGCGGCCGACCTGTTGAGCCTGACGCTGCTCAAGCCGCCGGGTGAATTCGGCGCCGACGTGGCCATCGGCAGTACGCAGCGCTTTGGCGTGCCGCTCGGTTACGGCGGCCCGCATGCGGCCTATTTCGCGACCCGCGATGCGCACAAACGCGTGATGCCGGGCCGTGTCGCCGGCGTATCGATCGACAGCCACGGTGCAATAGCCTATCGCCTGGCAATGCAGACGCGTGAACAACACATCCGCCGCGAGAAGGCGACCAGCAATATCTGCACCGCGCAGGCGCTGCTGGCGATCATGGCGAGTATGTACGCCTGTTATCACGGGCCGGCGGGGCTGACCACCATTGCGCGCCGCGTACATCGGCTCACCGCGATTCTGGCCCACGGCTTGCGCGAGTCGGGGGCAGAGGTCGCCACCGAACATTTCTTCGACACCATCGCAGTCAAGGTTGCCGACGCCGAAGCCACATTGGCCGCGGCTCGCGCTGCCGGCATGAACCTGCGTGGCATCGATGGCCGCACGGTCGGCATTTCGCTCGACGAAACCACCACGCGTGCCGACGTCGAAGCGCTGTGGTCGGTCTTTGCCAGTGGCGGCGCCAAAGCCGATTTCGCCGCCGTGGAGAAGGGCGCTACCGATGCGCTGCCGGCCGCGCTGAAGCGTGAATCCGCGTTTCTGACGCACCCGGTGTTCAACAGCCACCATTCCGAAACCGACATGCTGCGCTATCTGCGCAAGCTGGCCGACAAGGATCTGGCGCTCGACCGCACGATGATCCCGCTCGGCTCGTGCACCATGAAGCTCAACGCAACCACCGAGATGATCCCGGTCACCTGGCAGGAATTCGGCGGCTTGCATCCCTTCGTGCCGGCCGATCAGG
>CBDTZF010000522.1:0-1616 GCA_965364825.1 uncultured Rhodocyclaceae bacterium
AGCAGATGCGAGTTGCGGATGCCGTGCTTGCGGATCTTGTCCTTGACCTCGGCGGGCAGGCGCGAGGCGAAGTTGCCGCCCGACAGATACATGTCGGCGTTGAACAGCTTGAAGGCGCCGCGCTCGCGCGCCAGCTCGACCGAGGCGACGTAGGACTGATCGCGCATGAAGGCCGAAATGCGCGTCGCCATGGCGCGCGCTTCCTGCGTGTCGTAACGCAAGCCCAGCATCGCCAGCGCGTTGCCCAGCCCGGTAAAGCCGAGGCCGATGCGGCGCTTGGCCTGGGCTTCTTCATATTGCTGTTCGAGCGGCCAGTGGGTGGCTTCGAGCACATTGTCGAGCATGCGCGTCGAGGTCGCGACGACCTTGCCGAAGCCGGCGAAATCGAACTCGGCCTTGTCACCGAACGGGTCTTTGACAAAGGGTGTCAGGTTGATCGAACCGAGGCAGCAGCAACCGTAGGGCGGCAGCGGCTGCTCGGCGCACGGATTGGTCGCTTCGATGGTCTCGCAGTAGTACAGGTTGTTGTCAGCGTTGATGCGATCGAGAAACAGGATGCCCGGCTCGGCGTGATCGTAGGTCGAGCGCATGACCTGCTCCCACAGATCGTGGGCGCGCACCTTGCGGTACACCCACTGACCGTCCTCGCGCTGATACGCGCCGGCCTCCTTGATGTCCTCGCCCGGCTCGGCCTTGTGCACCAGCTCGATGTTGCCGTTGGCTTCAACCGCCTTCATGAAGGAATCGGTGACGCCGATCGACACGTTGAAATTGCTCAGATCGCCTTCATCCTTGGCATGGATGAAATCCTCGATGTCCGGATGGTCGCAGCGCAGCACGCCCATTTGCGCGCCGCGACGGGCACCGGCCGACTCGACCGTCTCGCACGAGCGGTCGAACACCCGCATGTACGACACCGGGCCGGAGGCGTTCGATTGCGTGCCCTTGACCAGCGCGCCCTTGGGGCGGATGGTCGAAAAATCGTAACCCACGCCACCACCGCGACGCATCGTCTCGGCGGCCTGCGCGAGCGCGGTGTAGATGCCCGGGCGACCGTCGATCGACTCGGTCACCGAATCGCCCACTGGCTGCACGAAGCAGTTGATGAGCGTGGCCTGCAGCCGAGTGCCGGCGGCGGAATTGATGCGGCCGGCGGGGATGAAACCCTGTTCCTGCGCCTCGAAAAACTTTGCTTCCCAGTAGGCGCGCTTATCTTCCGCTTCGACCGCGGCGAGCGCGCGCGCCACCCGTCGGCGCAATGCCTCGACCGTTTGCTCGTCGCCCTTGGCGTACTTCTCGATCAATACCTCGCCGGAGATTTCCTGCGCGACCAGATTGGAGGCGTCAGCGTTCTTCGGCGCTTGAGTCGTTTGGGGTTGGGTTGCTTTGCTCATAGTGTCGTCTCGTCCTTCGGTGCGTGTTCAAACGATCGGTGATTTTCGCGATCAGCATACCTTCAACACGGCGTAAACGCAAAAATCAATAAGTGCAATTAAAACAAACACTTGGAAAACTCCCTTGTGTTGCATATCGATCGGTTCCTACTATATGTAGTAGTCCAGACAAACAGCAGAATCGAGGGAAATTGAATCAAATCAGACGTTTGGCGGCGTTGC
>CBDTZF010000523.1:0-1598 GCA_965364825.1 uncultured Rhodocyclaceae bacterium
TGCTCCAAACCCGCTATGGCGAAGAAATCTGGGCGCTTTACGAAGCCGGCAAGCTGCAACCGGACAGTGCGCTTAGCGGAAACTTCGCGCGCGACGAAACGGCTGTCGACCTCGACGATGTCATGCAGGTGATCGAAGATGCGCGCGTCGAAGACGCTGTGCGCCAGGCGGGCAGGGACGCGGCCGACGGCGCCGACGACTGACCCGCTGTCCGGCCGCGCGGTGCGATGCCCGTGATGAACCCGCACGCCGACCGGATCGCCGATCTCTACGAGCGCCATGCGCGTCACTACGACGCCGATCGTAGCCGCGATCTTGCCGTCGAACAGGCCTGGCTGGACCGTTTCGTTTCTCTCCTGCCGCCCGCGGCATCCGTGCTCTACATCGGCTGCGGCCACGGTGAGCCGATCGCGCAGCATCTCATCGCCCAAGGCTTCAATGTGCTCGGCGTCGACACCTCGCCAACACTGATCGCCTTGTGCCGCGAGCGTTTCCCGGATCACCAGTGGCGCGTCGAAGACATGCGGCAGCTTGCCCTCGGCACCACCTTTCAGGGCCTTGTCGCCTGGGATAGCTTCTTCCATCTCTCCCACGCCGATCAGCGCAGCATGTCCCCGATCTTCCGCAAACACGCCGCACCCGGCGCCGTGCTGCTGTTCACCAGCGGTCCATCACACGGCGAGAGCATCGGATCGTACCGGGGCGAGCCGCTCTACCATGCCAGCTTGTCGGCGTCCGAGTATTCGCAACTTCTCGATGCGAACGGGTTTTCTGTGCGAGCGCATGTGTCAGAGGATCCCGATTGTGGACTTCACACTGTGTGGCTTGCGCAAATGGAGCGCTGAGGCGGCGACGCCTCCCGGCATGGCGACCAAACGTGGGCGCGCGACAGGGCCGAGCGCGCGTTGTGTCCTGTAGCACAAACGTGCTACATTTGGCTCGCGATTGAATTTCAGGAGTACGCCATGTCGACCACGACCATCCGCCTGCCTGACGAACTCAAAGCGCGCGTTGCCGCTGCGGCGAAACGTAGCGGATGCACGACGCATGGCTTCATCCTCGAAGCGATTGCGGAGAAAACTGCCCAGGAGGAGCGGCACGCCGAGTTCGATGCGGAAGCCGAGGCGCGTTATATCCGTATTCTGGAATCCGGCGAGACAATTCCATGGCATGAGATGCGCCGCTATCTGGAGGCGCAAATTGCCGGGGAGCCCGCCAAACCACCCGTGGCGCGCAAGCTGGCGCGCTGACGGAAGTGCGGGGAAAGACTGCCGTTGAGCTGGCGCCGGCGCTCGGCGAGGATTTTCAGCGCATCCTCGATCACCTGACTTCCCAGGAAGTGAAAGACCCGGTGGCGCGCATCCGTGAAATCGTCGAGGCAATTGACGTACTCGAATACAACCCACAGATCGGTCGCGTGTTGCCATCGGGCCAACGCGAATTGGTGATTGGCCGTCGCTCGCATGGCTACGTCGCCCTGTACCGCTACGTATCTGAAATCAATACGGTCTTTGTGCTCGCGATCCGCAGCCAGCGCGAGGCCGGCTATGCGGAACGTGATTCGGGGTGAGCCCTCGAAAGTGCCCTATGGAAACGCA
>CBDTZF010000524.1:0-1579 GCA_965364825.1 uncultured Rhodocyclaceae bacterium
AAACGCAGCGCCTTGCCGGCGCGTGGCGGCGCCGGCGCCAGCCAGCGGCGCGCCAGCAGCGGCAAGGGCAGGGCCACCAGTACCCAGGGCCAGGCGAGGGAAATCATTTGCGACCCTCCTTCATGCGCGATGCTCCCGATTGCGACGAATCCAGTTCGCGACCAGGGCCGCCAGTGGCGCCGGGTCGACCGCGCTGGCGCGCCGGTACGGCGCCTCGGCGAGCACGCGTCCGGGGCCGTCGTGAAACTGCCCGCCGCCACCGTGGCGGTCGAGAAACTGCAACCAGTCATCGCCGGTGAGGGCGGCAACCTCGCGCCGCGGAAAGACGGCGAGGCCAAAGCGGCGCAGCAGCTTCGACAGATCGCGAACGAATGTCGCGGCGTCACCCCCTTCGGCCCACGCGGCATGCAGCCGCGTCAATTCGCGTGTCGCTTGATACGCCGCGGCGCGGCGGCGACGGCGGTGCACGCGCCACCACACCAAGGCTGCCAGAATCAGAATGATCACCACCGCCAGCGCCCACCAGCCGGGTGCCGGCGGCCACCAGGCGATGGGCTCGGGCAGACGGTAGCCGCGCAATCCGGCCAGCGGGTCGGCGGCAGCGCCGGGGGCGTTCATCTTCCGCTTCCCCAAGCGGCGCGCGGCGCGCGCTTGCCACGATGCAGTCCGCGGTGCAGGCGCTCGCCGATCGCTTCGTCGGCACGCAGGCTGATGAGATGCGCGCCATGCTGACGACCGAACGCTTCGAGCAGCGCGAGGTGTTGTGCAAAACGTTGCTGCCAGTGCGCGCGCAGCGCGGCCACCGAGGTGTCGAGCACGCCGCGCCCGTCGCCGTCCGCGACCGGGTAACGCCCCGCCGGCGGCGGCGTCGCTTCGAGCGCGTCGAAAACATGCACCAGCACGATTTCGTTGCCGCTGGCCAGTCGTGCCAGCCATGCGCCGTCCGCGCGTTGCAGCCCGCCAAAATCGCTCAGCAAGAAAACCAGGCTGCCGGGGCGTACCAGCTGGACGAGGTGCAGCGCGGCCGCTGCCAGCGAAGCGTAGCCGCCGGCCTCGCCGGGAATCGGTGCCTGCGAGAGGGCTTTGAGCAGCGGCAGTACGCTACGGGTACGCGCCGCCGGCCGGCGCTCGAAATGGCGACTCTCGTCGAACACCAGACCACCGACGCGGTCGCCCTGGTCAACGGCCGCCCAGGCGATCAGGGCCGCGGCGCGCGCCGCGATCACCGATTTGAAGGCCACGCGAGTGCCGAAGCGCATGCTGGGACCAATATCGACCAGCAGCCAGACGGGGCGCTCACGCTCCTCGCGGAACAGCTTGACATGCGGTTTTCCGGTGCGCGCGGTGACCCGCCAGTCCATGTTGCGCGGGTCGTCGCCGGGCTGGTAGATGCGCGATTCGTCGAACTCCATGCCACGGCCGCGAAAACGCGACACATGCCCGCCGCTGCGCGTCGCCAGTATCTTGCCGCGCGGCACGATATCCAGTCGGCTCGCCTGTTGACGCAGCGCGATCAACGAAGACAGTGCGATCGAAGCGCCATCGGCGGGCGGGGTTGTGGTCTGTGCGTGCGCCATGC
>CBDTZF010000525.1:0-1576 GCA_965364825.1 uncultured Rhodocyclaceae bacterium
TGGGTACGACATGTATTCCGACCCGGTGCGTGGCTCCGCCATGGCGCATGCCCGCGATACCGATTCGCCGGCAGTGTCGAGCCGGGTAGTGCTGGTTCAGGAGACCATGAAGGACTTGCAGGCGGGCTTCCTGGTCTACCTGCCGGTGTATGAACGGGGGAAGCCACTGGAGACGGTTGAGCAGCGGCGGGCGGCGCTGAGTGGTTTCGTTTATAGCCCGTTTCGCATGGCGGATCTGATGAGCGGAATTCTCGGCAGCGACACCCCGGAGGTCGGCTTCGAGATCTATGACGGGGCCGCGGAACAGGTCGAAAACACCTTGCTTTATGACAGCGCCGCGTCGGCAGCATCGAGCGACCCGGCGCACACGCGGGTCATTGGCATCGCGCTTCCGGGGCGCGAGTGGACCGCAAAGTTTTACAGCACGCCGGCGTTTGAAGCAGATATGGCGAGCAATCTACCAAGAATGGTCGCTTTTGGTGGCCTGCTGGTCGGCGCGCTGCTGTTTGCGATCATCTGGTCATTAAGTACCGAGCGCCGCCGCGTCAGCATCAAAGTGACTGCCATGACCGCCGGAATCCGACAGGCGAATGAGCGTTTGAATCTGGCGCAGGACGCCGCCCGAATCGGCACCTGGGACTTGGATCTGCGCCGCGGCGAGCTGGTGTGGGATGCGCGCATGTACCAGTTGTATGACACGGACCCGGCCGAGTTCACGAGTGATCTTGCCGCCTGGCAACGTCGCGTGCACCCCGACGATCAAGCGCGCGCCGAGGCAGAGTTGCAGCACGCGATTGAGACGGTTGGAAAGTTCGACTCCGTTTTCCGAATTATCGATCGCGCCGGAAAGATCCACTACATCGAGGCGCATGGTGCCGTACACGCTGACGAATCGGGTCAGGCGCGACGGATGGTGGGCGTCAACCTTGATATTACCGATGACCGGCGCGAGGCCGAACAGAAGCTCCTGCTGGCGGCCAGCGTGTTCGACCATGCCCACGATGCGATCATGATCACCGACGCCAGCCAGCGCATCATCGACGTCAATCCGGCGTTTTCTCTGGTGACGGGTTTTTCGCATGACGAAGTGCTCGGCCAAACGCCTGCCGTGCTGCAATCCGGCGAGCACGATGACGCATTCTACGACCAGATGTACGAGGCGCTGCGCTCGGAGGGCGTCTGGCGTGGTGAGATCGTGAACCGGCGCAAGTCGGGGGAATCGTTCGCGCAGATGGCAACGATTTCCGCGATCAAGGACTCGCAGGGCGAGACTGTGCGCTATATCTCGGTTTTTGCGGATATCACGCGGCTGGTCGAGCAGCAGAAAAAGCTCGAGCACATGGCGCACTACGATGCGCTGACCGGCTTGCCCAACCGGGTGCTTCTGGCCGACCGCATTGCACACGCGATGGCGTATGCGCGTCGCAACCACACACTGTTGGCGGTGTGCTATCTGGATCTGGACGGCTTCAAACCGGTCAACGATCGCTTTGGCCACGCCGCCGGCGACGAGCTTTTGATCGACATTTCCGGCAGGCTCAAACAGCGGCTGCGCGACTGCGACAGCGTCGCGCGT
>CBDTZF010000526.1:0-1573 GCA_965364825.1 uncultured Rhodocyclaceae bacterium
TAGTCAGGGCGATAAATCATTGTTCGGTGGATTTAGCGACGGCCTCGAACACGGGCGCGCCGTCACGTATCACGAAACTACCGACCAGCGGTCCAGGTGGCGTCTCGGGGGCGTCGTTCCAATCCTGCACGAGGCATTTTTCGATGCTCGCCAGATACCAGCGACGGTCCTGATGGAGCGCCCACAATTGATAGCCGGCTTCGTACACTTCCATCGGCGGACCGCTCGACGTACCCGGTCCGATGGTCACGCGGCGCTGACAGTCGGGCAGACGTGAGGCGACGACCGCCTGATTGATTTCGTCCGACCAGAACCAGCGCTGCTCGCGCACCAGAATGATGGCGTGATCCTTGTTGCCATCGACGATGAAGGCAGTGGCCGAGTTTTCACAGCCGGCGAGAAGCAGGGCAAATAATGGCAACAGCAGGAGGCGTCGGTGAAACGTCATGTCGTGGATTCGAATCAGCTCAATCGCCAGGCCAGCGTGCCGCCGGCGCGCAAGGGCACCAGCGGGTCGCCATCGGCAAAGGCAAGGGTGTCGGGCACCGCCCACGCTTCGCGCGTGAGGGTGAGTGTGTCGGTGTTGCGCGGCAGGCCGTAGAAATCGGCGCCGTGGTGGCTGGCGAAACCTTCGAGCCGGTCGAGCGCGCCGGCAGCATCAAAGGTTTCGGCATACAGCTCGATAGCCGCATGCGCGGTGTAGCAGCCGGCACAGCCGCAGGCAGCTTCCTTGGCGCTGCGGCCGTGCGGCGCCGAGTCGGTGCCAAGAAAGAATTTCGCGCTGCCCGAGGTCACCGCCTCGACCAGCGACTGGCGATGCAACTCACGTTTGAGCACCGGCAGGCAATAGTTGTGCGGCTGGATGCCGCCAATCAGCATGGCGTTGCGGTTGAGCAGCAGATGATGTGCGGTCACGGTGGCGCCGATGTTGGGGCCGGCTTCGTTCACGAACTGCACCGCCTCGCGCGTCGTGATGTGTTCGAAGACGATGCGCAGCGCCGGGTAGTCGGCTGCCAGCGGTGCCAGCACGCGATCAATAAAGACGCGCTCGCGATCAAAGATATCCACATCGGCATGGGTCACCTCTCCGTGCACACACAGCACCAGGCCGATCTTCTCCATGCGCTCGAGCACGGCGCGCACCTTGTCGATGCCGGTCACGCCGGCGTCCGAGTTGGTGGTTGCCCCGGCCGGATAGAGCTTCACCGCATGGACGAAGCCGCTTTCACGCGCACGGTCGATTTCATCGGGGGCTGTGTTGTCGGTGAGGTACAACGTCATCAGCGGATCGAACTTGAGTTCCGCGGGCACGGCGGCCAGGATGCGCTCGCGGTAGCGCTGCGCGTCGGCGGTGGTGACCACCGGCGGGCGCAGGTTGGGCATGATCAGCGCACGCGCAAAGCGGCGCGCGCTGTCGGGCACCACGGCGGCGAGCGCGGCGCCGTCGCGCACATGCAGGTGCCAGTCGTCGGGACGGGTCAGGGTCAGTGTTTGCATGCAGAGCCTCGTATCGAGTCAGTCTTTCAGTTCCAGCGCGCGCGCATACAATGCGTTGCGCGGCGCGCCGGTGATC
>CBDTZF010000527.1:0-1572 GCA_965364825.1 uncultured Rhodocyclaceae bacterium
GCACCGTGCTGTTGTCGCGCCTTCACGGGCGCACTCATCCCCGCGAAAGCGGGGATCCAGTGCCCCGGCATGGATGGATTCCCGCCTGCGCGGGAATGACAGAAGTAGAGACATGGCATCGAATCGTCCCCCCGTCCAACTGAGTGATCGTGTTAATCAAGAGCCGGCGTGCCCGCGAGGGTCTGGTGCGGCCGGCGGACCGGGAACATGGTAATTTCAGTCCGCCACGCCCAACGATTCACGCAGCTGAAGAGTGAGCGTATCGACATCGATCGGGAGTGAACCGATGACCTCGATGCTGCGATCTTCATACACATCCTCGCCCGGCCGCGCCGCCTGCACCGCGTCCATGCTGGCATCGCGGTGACGCAGCATGGCCTCGATCCACGGCCGATAGAGCCGCAACAAGGCCGTCAGCCAGCGGTTGGTGGGCCACGATGGAAAGGCGTGGTCGATCTCAAAGCGCGGCAGCACGGCGATCGCATCGTCCGCCCGAAACCAAGAGTCATCCGTCACCCAGCGGTTGGTGGTGAACAACTCGATCGGAAACCCCCAGGCATCCATCGAAACCGCAACCAGATGACAGATCGCCGACTCGCCGCTCGGCCGCGGTGCCGACGCGTGCGCAAGCTCTAGCGGCGCACAGCCTGCCGGCAGGCCCGCGGCGCGCACGAAGGTGTGAAAGTGCCCATGCTCGTTTTCGACATCGCGGTGCGCGTGGTAGTAATACTGCGCGTGAGTGTCGGCGTCATAGACGTCATCGGGCGGATAGTGATTCATCTGGACGAAGTCGTAGCCGCGCAACACCTCGCCAACCACATTGAGCCCACCCTTGCGCAACACGCGATAGCAGGTTTCGATTTCGCGCGCGGCATCGAGCATCGCCCGGCGCCGGTCGGGCGCAATGTCGGCCAGATCGGGAAGAAAGTCCGACAACGGCGGCAAGGACGTCATTTACCCCATTCTCCATGGAAGTCGGGCGCCCGCAGGCGCCCGATGCCGCATCAACGCGAGCCCATCAATAATATGTCGACTTCTTTGCCTTGCACGGGTTTTTTCCAGCGCACGGATTTTTCGCTGCACACGGGTTGGCGGCGCAGGGATTCTTCCCCGCACACGGATTCTTTGCCGCACACGGGTTAGCCGCGCAGGGGTTTTTCGCCGCGCAGGGATTGGATCCTGCACTCGCCATCGTGGCGCGATAACGCGTTTGCTGATCCGTTGTGTAGGCTACCAGCGCGGCCAGTTCTTTCGATTTCCAGTCCAGCGGCTGGGTCGCCATCGGCGTCATCATGCACAACTGCACCATCTCGTCGAGATGAATCGTCTTCAGCCCGGCATCGGCTGCCATCGCAACCCGGTGTGGATAGTCTTCCTTAAACGTGGGGGCGTATGAGGCACCGTTGACATGGCAACTGTTGCACGACATGCCGTTGCTCGACAGGCTGGTGTCGTTGAACAGCTTCTCGCCCATTGCGGCGAGATCCTTGTGACTACCGCGATACGGCGTGTAGCCGGCCGGGCGTGTGATCGCCTTCGCCTTGCTTGGATTCGCCCCCGCGCAGGGATTGG
>CBDTZF010000528.1:0-1569 GCA_965364825.1 uncultured Rhodocyclaceae bacterium
GTCGGTCTTGTTGATGTGCTGACCGCCGGCGCCGGAGGCGCGATAGGTGTCGGTGCGCACGTCGGACGGATTGACATCGATCTCGATCGACTCGTCGATTTCGGGATACACCACCACCGAGGAGAAGCTGGTGTGACGGCGCGCGTTGGAATCGAACGGCGACTTGCGCACCAGGCGGTGAACGCCGGTTTCGGTGCGCAGCAGGCCGTAGGCGTATTCGCCATCGACCTTGATGGTTGCGCTCTTGATGCCGGCGACTTCGCCTTCGGATTCTTCGAGCAATTCAGTGGTGAAGCCTTTGCGCTCGGAGTAGCGCAGATACATGCGTTCGAGCATGCCGGCCCAGTCCTGCGCCTCGGTGCCGCCGGCGCCAGCCTGAATTTCGATGAAGCAGGGGTTGGGATCCATCGGCTGCGAGAACATGCGGCGGAACTCGAGATCGGCGACGCGCGCTTCGACCTTGCGTGCGTCGGCCTCGATCGCTTCGAGGGTGTCGTCGTCCTTCTCATCGGAGGCCATTTCGAACAGTTCGAGCAGGTCGTCTGCCTGGGCGTCGACTTCCTGCAGCGTGATCACCACGCCGTCGAGCAGCTTTTTTTCTTTTCCGAGTTCCTGCGCGCGTGCCGGATCCTTCCAGACTTCGGGGTCTTCCAGCGCGATGCGAACTTCTTCTAGCTTTGACGCCTTTTCATCGTAGTCAAAGATACCTCCGAAGTTCCTGCCCGCGACGCTTGAGGTCTTGCAGTGTGTCGGCAATGTCATTGATGCGTTCGGCGTCCATTGGGTTCTCCGGGGTAGCTTGCAAAGTGGGCGATTATAGCGCTCAGCGCACCGCAACGCCCTTGATCATCGCCCACACCGCCACGCCGGGCGCGAGCGCCAGCCGGCTGCGTGAGTGTTCGGTGATACGTGCCAGCAGCACGGTATCGCGTGCGGCGAGGCGCACCAGGCGGTGGCCGGGATTCGGGTCGGTGCTGATGTCGATGACGGTGGCGGGCAGATGATTGACGATGCTGCTGTCGGTCGGCCGGCTGAGCGCAATCGACACATCGCGCGCCGCAATGCGCAGTCGCACCGGGCTGCCAGGCGCGCGGCTGGTGGTGCTCACCAGCAGGGTGCCGCCGTCGCTGTCGACCTCGGTCAGATGATCTTCGTCGAAGGTGCGCGCGACATAGCCACGAAACACCGCGCCGGCATGCTCACTGTGCGCAAGCGGCAGGTCGGCGCGCGTGAGCAGCGCGTTGGTGGGGCCAGTGGCGAGTACGCGACCGGTGTCCAGCAAAACGAGGTGATCGGCCAGCCGTGCCACCTCGTCGATCGCGTGGCTCACATAGATGATGGGCGCCGGGCAGAAGTCAGGCAGGTGTTCGAGCAGGCCGAGGATGTCATCGCGCGCGGCGCCGTCGAGTGCAGAAAGGGGTTCGTCCATGAGCAGCAGGCGAGGGCGACTCAGCAGCGCGCGCGCGATCGCGACACGCTGGCGCTCGCCGCCCGAGAGCCGCGCTGGCGTGCGGTCGATCAGTGCGGCGAGGCCGAGCAAACCAATCACGTCGTCAAAGCCCAAGCCGT
>CBDTZF010000529.1:0-1569 GCA_965364825.1 uncultured Rhodocyclaceae bacterium
GCGTCGATGACCCTGTCCACGCGGTCGACGGTGCCGTGCAGCGTGCCGAGGCCGGGCAGGTCGGGCGTAATGTCGACCTCTGCGCCCACCGCAACACTGCCGTAAAGCTGGTTGGGCAGCACCACCTCGACGCGTAGCGGGTCGAGTTTGGCGATGCGCATCAACGCCTTGTCTTCCATGCGCTCACCGACGCCGAGATAGCGGTCGGTGACGACGCCGTCGAAGGGGCTGCGCAGCACACGTTCGGCGACGCGCGCCTCTGCCAGATCGAGTTCGCGTTGCGATACTTTTTGTATGTCTTGTGCCTGACGCAGTTTCTCGCGGGCGACCCGGGCTTCTGCTTCCGACTGGGTCAGCGCCTGCGGTGAGATGAATTTTTGCGCATTGAGATTCCGTGCGCGCGTCAGCCGATCTTCGGCCAGCACCAGGCTCGCCCTGGCGGCGCGGATATCGGCTTCGATCTGCACCCGCATGCGTGCGACGTCCATTTGCGCGCGCTCGACCGAGTCACGCAACGTGGCGACGACCTGACCGCGGCGAACGGTGTCACCGCGATCGACTTCGATGGCGCCGATCACGCCGGTGACCGCGGTGCCCAGTTCGACCACTTCGTCGGCTTCGATCAGGCAACCGATCGGCTGATCGTTCGACTGCGCGGCGAGCGGCAGGCAGTGGGCCGCAAGAAAGAGGGAGAGAGCGATACGTTTTTTCATGGCGTTACACGGAAATGCCGCGGTAGGCGGTGCGGCGTTGGCGTTGTTGGTCGGCGCGCAACATGAGGATGCGCAGGCGCCGCTCGGTGGCGGCGAGTTGACGCTGGCGAAAGGCAAACAGGCGCGCCACGAGCGTAGGCGGTGCGTACGCCAGTTGCGTGCGCAGCGAAAGCGGCAGCCACGCTTCGATGGGGTCGGCGTCGAGCGTGCGAAAGTGCTCGGCGCTGCCGGGATCGCCCTGGCGTGCGCCGCGCCCGACGAGCTGGCGGTCGGTGCGGCGGGTGCTGTTGTGCTGACAGCAGATGACATGCAGTCCGCCGGCGTCGCGTACGGCGTCGTCGAGGCGAATGTCGGTGCCGCGCCCGGCCATGCGCGTGGCCACGGTGACGCGGCCCGGCTGGCCAGCGCGCGCGACGATGTCGGCTTCGCTGGCATCCTGCAGCGCGTCGAGCACGTCATGTTCGACGCCGGCCGCGGTGAGGCGTGCCGACAGGCGGCGCGAGTCCTGCACTGAATCGGTGCCGATGAGCAGCGCGCGGCCGACCGCCTGTATCTCGATTGCACGTCCCAGACACGCGCGCCACATGGCATCGCGCGAGGCAAAAATTCGCGTGTGCTGCATGCGGCGGCTCACCGCCTGGTGAGTGGGGATGCGGATCACGGGGCGGTCGTACACTGCGGCCAGTTCGGGCGCCGATTCGGCCAGCGTGCCGCTGATGCCGCACAGATGGGCGTAGCGCGGGAAGAAGCGCTGGTAGGTGGTCTGCGCGGCGGTGACGGTTTCCTGTCCGAGCGGGCAGTCTTCCTTGAGTTCGATGAAACGGTGCAATTCCTGCGACCAGGCGCGGCCTTCGGC
>CBDTZF010000530.1:0-1566 GCA_965364825.1 uncultured Rhodocyclaceae bacterium
GGGCGGTGCAATGCCCTTCGGTTATTGACACCCTACGACATTGCGGCACGCAACCGGGAACACTCGTGACAAAAAAACCTGCAAAGCACACCGAGGCAACGAAGACCTCCGCCGACACCCCACCCGAGCGCTTCCCGATCGTCGGCATCGGCGCTTCGGCCGGCGGGCTCGAGGCCTTTGAAAAATTCTTCCGCGCCGTGCCCGCCGATTGCGCGATGGCCTTCGTGCTGGTGCCGCATCTCGACCCCGACCATGCCAGCCTGCTGAGCGAGATCCTGCAGCGTGTAACGACCTTGCCGGTGGCTGAAGCGACCGCCGAGCAGCGCGTCGCGCCGGGGCATGTGTATGTGATTCCCCCCAACCGCGACATGAGCATCTCTCGTGGCACGCTGCACCTTGCCACGCCCGAACACGCACACGGTCAGCGCATGCCGATCGACGATTTCCTGTCTTCGCTGGCCACCGATCGCGGCCGCGATGCAATCGGCGTCGTGCTCTCGGGCACCGGTCACGACGGCACGCGCGGCCTGCGCGCGATCATCGACGCGGGCGGTATTGCGCTGGTGCAGGACCCATCGACGGCGCAATACGACGGCATGCCCGTCAGTGCGATCGAGGCCGGTGCCGCCTCGCACACCCTGCCGACCGAAGACATGCCGGCGCTGCTGGCGCGCGTCGTTGTCGATCGCGCCAACGGCAAAGTGCCTGCCCCGCCGCCGCAGGAGGCGCTTCCCGTCACACTCGCCGCCGGCTCCGCGCTGGACAGCATTCTGACGGCCTTGCGTTCCGCCACCGGACACGATTTTTCGCACTACAAGAAGAACACCATCCTGCGGCGCATCGCCCGCCGCATGGCAGCGCAGGAGACCGACGACGCCGAACACTACGCGCGCATGCTGCGCCATGACAGCGCCGAAGTGGACGCGCTGTTCAAGGAACTGCTGATCAACGTCAGCGGTTTTTTCCGCGACGCCGATGCCTTCGTCGCCCTCAAGGACGATGTGCTGCGCCCTTACCTGGCCGACCGTCCTGACGATTTCGTCTTTCGTGCCTGGGTGGCGGGCTGCGCCAACGGCGAGGAAGCGTATTCGATCGCCATCGTGCTGCACGAACTGATGATGGAGATGCAGCGTCCGATCATGGTGCAGATCTACGCCACCGATCTCGATGAGGACGCGATCGGGACCGCGCGCAGCGGCAGCTATCCGCGCGCCATTGCCGCCGACATCACGCCCGAGCGTCTGAAGCGCTGCTTCACCACCTCGGGAACACGCTACCGGATCAACAAGACGATCCGCGACATGGTGATATTCGCGGAGCAGAACATGATCAAGGATCCGCCCTTTACCCGGCTCGATCTGCTCAGTTGCCGCAACGTCATGATCTACCTCGAGCCGGACCTGCAGACGCGCCTGATCCGCACCTTTCACTACGCGCTGAACACCGGCGGCACACTGTTCATCTCGCCCTCGGAGAACATCGGCGATCACATGTCACTGTTTACCGCGATCAGCCGCAAGTGGAAGCTCTACCGCGCCACCGCGGCGAGTCCGGCGCTACGTGCCT
>CBDTZF010000531.1:0-1548 GCA_965364825.1 uncultured Rhodocyclaceae bacterium
CGCAATTGTTGTTTCGCTTTGTCGCTTCGCTGCCCCTGTCCGTCGTGCACCGCCTTGGCGCGGTGGTCGGCTGGCTGACCTATGCGCTGTCGCCCAAATACCGCGAGCGCCTGCGCCACAATCTGTCGCAGGCGCTCGGACCGCGCCGCGCCGATCTGCGCCACCGCGCGATTGCCGAAGCGGGCAAACAGGCGCTGGAGCTACCGTGGATCCTGCTTCGCCCGCATGATGACGTGGTCAAGCGGGTGGTTAAAGTCAGTGGCTGGGAACATGTCGAAGCGGCGCATGCCGAGGGTGCCGGCATCCTGTTTCTAGCGCCGCATCTGGGCTGTTTCGAAATTACCGCGCAGTACTATGCGGCGCGCGCTCCGGTCACCGTGCTTTACCGTCCGCCGAACCAGGCAGCGCTCGCGCCGCTGATCACGAGCGGCCGTCAGCGCGCCGCGTTGCGCATGGCGCCGGCCGAGTTGTCGGGCGTGCGCCAGCTGGTGCGCGCGCTGCGCGCGCATGAAGCCATTGGCATGCTGCCCGATCAGATTCCGGATGTCGGCGAAGGTATGTGGGCGCCATTTTTTGACCGCCCGGCATGGACAATGACGCTGGCGGCGCGCCTCAGTGAGGTTCGGTCAGCGCGCATGATCTTCGCCTGGGCTGAGCGGCTACCGCGTGGGCGCGGCTATCACTTGCGGCTGCGCGCGCCGCTGCACGCCATTGAAGGCGATATCGAGGCGCGCGTGACTGCCATCAACCGCGAAATGGAGGCGATGATTCGGGACTGCCCGGCGCAGTACGCATGGGGCTACCATCGCTACCGCCGACCGCGGAAGGCGCCGCCGCAGCCCCGGAGCGCGAAATGAGTCGATTGTTCGTCGCCTTGCTGTGGGCCTTGCACTGGCTGCCGCTGTCGCTGCTGGCGCGACTCGGCGAAGGCCTCGGCCTGGTGCTTTATGCGCTGGTGTGGCCGCGCCGGCGTGTGGTGATGACCAATCTGCGTCGCTGTTTTCCAGCCTGGGACAAATCGAAACGGCGCCAGGTCGCGCGCGCGCATTTCCGCCTCGTCGGGCGCAGCCTGCTCGAACGCGGCCTGCTCTGGTGGGCGCCGAGGGCACGCCTCGAAAAGATCATTCGGATGGTTGGCGCCGAGCATTTGCAGGCGCAGCTCGACGCCGGCCGGCCGGTGATTCTCATGACGCCGCATTTCGTCGGTCTCGATATGGGCGGCACGTGCGTCTCCCTGACCTTCAATGTCGTCAGCATCTACGCCCGACAACGCGACGCGGTGATCGATCGCTGGCTCCATCACGGGCGCAGCCGTTTCGGTGACCAGTTACTGTTGCCGCGCCACGAAAGTATTCGCGGTACGGTGCGTGCCCTCAAGGCCGGCCGGCCGCTGTACTACCTGCCCGACATGGACCAGGGACGCAAGGAGTCGATCTTCGTGCCCTTCTTCGGCATCCCGACGGCGACCATCAGCGGCCTGCCGCGCTTTGCCAAAATGACTGGCGCGGCGGTGCTCACCTGCACCACGCGCGCGCTGCCTGGTCGAGC
>CBDTZF010000532.1:0-1546 GCA_965364825.1 uncultured Rhodocyclaceae bacterium
AGGTCGCTTGAGCGGGTAACCGTGGAACGGTGCAATACGGCTGCGCCTATTGGCAACCCTACGCGGCGGTCTATCGATCTGATCAGCCCGCCAGGCGGATACGCGTCTCCGGCGCACCGTCAAATCGCTCACACCTTGCACGTATTTGCGCCGGACAGCACCCGCTGCTGGCTTGGTGTTGCGCTCAGGAATTCCGCCCAATTGCCGATAAACCCCTTGATGAATTTTTGTCGGCGCGCGAGTGCACACGCTTGCATGCCACCGGCAAATCTTGGGACGAACGCTTCGGAGCGAATTGAGCCTCGTGCACACCACGAAGACTTCACACTTTCTTTTGGGTCTCTGGCTAGTCGCCGGATGCCTTGGCACGGCGCTCGCCGCGCCGCTGGGTTGCCTGATCACCCCTGAACGCAAGGCCGACATCGGCACGCCGGTGGTTGGCGTGGTCGAGTCGGTGATGGTCGAGCGCGGTGACCGCGTGTACGAAGGCCAGGTGCTGGTGACGCTGCAATCGGGCGTCGAGCGCGCCAACCTTGATGTGGCACGTCAGCGCGCACGCGCCGAGGCCGAGCTGCGCGCCGCAGCTTCATCGTGGGCACTTGCAAAATCGCGTTATGCGCGCTCGGTCGATCTTCAGCAGCGCGGCTTCATCTCGCAACAAGCCCTCGATCAGGCCGCCGCCGAACGCGATGTCGCCCAGCAGCAAGTGGCCCAAAGCCGCGAAAAGCTGCGCGTGAGCGGCCTCGATGCGCTGCTCGCCAACGCCCAGTTGAACCAGCGCGTGTTGCGCGCCCCCTTTGCCGGTGTCGTCACCGATCGCATGGTCGAGCCCGGCGAGCGCGTCGAAGACCGCCCTTTGCTGCATCTGGCCGCGATCGACCGCCTGCGCGTCGAAGTGGTCGTGCCCGCCTCACAGTTCGGCACTATCGCCAACGGCTCACCCGCCACCGTGCAACCCGACCTGCCTGGCGTCGGTGCCGTCAGAGCCGAAGTCAGCCTCGTCGATCCACTGGTCGACGCCGCCAGCAACACCTTCCGCGTGCGCCTGGCAATTGACAATAGCGACGGCACGGTGCCCGCCGGCGCACGCTGCAAGGTGGACTTCGGTGGCGTGATGCCAGCGTCGTTCCGACGGCCGACCACGCTGGCGCTCGACCGCGAACTCAAGCCGTCGCGCGCGGCCCGCTGACCATGGCACGCGACCAGGCCCAGGCAGTGTTCGAAGCGCTCGAAGCGCGCATTCTGTATTCCGCCGACCTCGCGCCGGTCGCCGGATTCGATAGCGCGCTGCACGACACCACGCGCGACGATGCGCAAGAACACACCACCGAACTCGTCTTCATCGACGCCAGCCTCGACGACGTCGACACGCTGATCGACGATTTCGCCCGCCAGGCTGATCAAGGGCGTGCGGTAGAAGTCATCCTGCTCAACCCCACGAAAGATGGCGTCACTCAGATTTCCGACGCGCTGGCCGGACGGGAAAACATTGGCGCCATCCACCTCATCACCCACGGCGAAGCGGGTCGTATCGCACTGGGCAACA
>CBDTZF010000533.1:0-1546 GCA_965364825.1 uncultured Rhodocyclaceae bacterium
TGTGCATGACAGCTTCGACTACGCGGTGAATGGCACGCGCGTGGTGTGCAATCCGCGCGGCTATGCCAAGGATGGCGTCGCTGAAAATCCGGCGTTCGACCCCGCGTTCAGCGTCAGCGTCGCCGACGCCTGAAGCCGTCCGGGCGTGGAAGCAGGCCGAATGCCTGGGCAAACAGGACGACGCCAAGACCCCACGCGCCGTTGACCAGAAAGCCGATGGCGAATCGCATCGGAAAGGCCGACATATCGACGACGCCGCCTTTGAGCGGGGTGACAACGAACAATGCGACCAATGTCAGCACCGCGCCGCCGAACAACAGCCCGAACGGAAACGCGCCGCGCTCGATGGCCGCACGCTCGAACAGCCACACCATGACGATGCCCCAGAGGCCGCCCCAGAAACTGGCCGAGAACCACGCCGGCACCCCCAACGGCGGCACCACACGGGTGGAATACGGCGTAAATCCGAGGCCGGCATACTCGTGAAGCAAGGCGACCGTCGGCTGGTGAAAGCACACCACGGCGAGAAATCCGGCGACAAACGCCAGCACGATAAATCGACCCATGTCTCTTTCCTCTTCAACGCCCGTTTGGCGATGCAAAGTATGCGCGAAATCGGCTACGCCCGCCCCTTGGCGGGAGACGACTCGACGAGGTGCGGTGCGGCCCGGAGTGCGTCACGCCATTGCACGCAGCCGCGCGACGCGTTCTTCGGTGGCGGGGTGGGTCGTGAAAAGGCCTCGCAGGCCGCCACCGGAGAGCGGATTCATGATCATCATCTGCGCGGTTTCAGGGTGCGCATCCGCGGTGCGCATCGGAATGCCACGGGCGTAAGCGTCGATCTTGGTGAGCGCATCGGCGAGCGCGTTGGGATCGCCTGATATCTCGGCACCGCCGCGATCCGCACCGAACTCTCGCGTGCGTGAAATCGCCATCTGGATGAGCATGCCGGCGATCGGCGCGAGGATCATGATGACGATCGAAACGATCGGGTTGGGACGGTCGCCGCCATCACGCCCGCCGAAGAACATGCCGAACTGGGCGAGCGCGGAAATAGCGCCGGCCACCGACGCGGTAATAGTGGAAATGAGAATGTCGCGGTTCTTCACGTGCGTCAGCTCATGCGCCATCACGCCACGCAACTCGCGCTCGCTAAGCATCTTCATGATGCCGGTGGTCGCTGCCACGGCGGCATGGTCGGGATTGCGTCCGGTGGCAAAAGCGTTGGGCTGCTCCTCGTCGATGATATACACCTTGGGCATCGGCAATTCGGCACGACCGGCCAGCTCGCGCACGATGTTGTAGAGGTAGGGCGAACTGGCTTCGTCGACCTGACGGGCGCGGTACATCTTGAGCACCATCTTGTCCGAGAACCAATAGGCCCAGACATTCATCCCGCCCGCAAACAGCAGCGCGATGAGCATGCCCTGCTGGCCGCCGATCATGCCGCCAACGGTGCCAAAAAGGGCGACGATTCCAGCCATGAGAATCGAGGTCTTGATCCAGTTTCCGAACATCCAGTCTTTCCTCAAAAAGTTGCGCAGTT
>CBDTZF010000534.1:0-1537 GCA_965364825.1 uncultured Rhodocyclaceae bacterium
ATTCGCCCGAAGAAAGCGGCAAAACACGGGCATTTCTGCGGCGCCGGGCGGCAAATGCGCAAAGCTTGCCGCCGCCTACCGGCAAGCTTTGCCGATCGCCCGAAGTAGGCTGAAAAGCGCCGTTTTTTCGTGCCTCGCCCATCGCCGCCGACATGATGCAATGACGCCATGAAACGCATTGGTGCCCGCGTTGGTGCCCAACTCCTTCTTGCCTGTCTGATTCTCTTTCCCGCGCTCGCAACGGCGCAGACGGCCGATGCCGTACGTGTCGTAGTGGTCGAATTCCTGCGCGGACAAACCGCCGGGCAACCGGGCGAAGTGAACATTGATGTGCCCACGCCCACGCTGCCACGCCAGCTCGCACCTTGCGCGCGGCTCGAACCGTGGCTGCCGCCCGGCGCACGCGCCTGGGGCCGGGTGCGCGTTGGTGTGCGCTGTAGCGATGGCGCGAACTGGTCGCTATATATCCCGGCTACGGTGCGCGTGACCGGTGACTATCTGGTGAGTGCGCGCGCTCTGCGTCCGGGCGACATCCTCGGTCGCGACGACCTCGACCTGCGGCGTGGCGAGCTGACCGCGATGGGTCGCCAACTCCTGACCGATCCGGCGCAGGCCGAGGGCAGCCAGATGCGCTTCGCGGTTGCCGTTGGTCAGCCGCTACGCGCGACCATGCTGGCGCAGCCGATCGTGGTGCGATCAGGTTCGCCGGTGAAGGTGGTGGTGGTCGGCGAGGGATTTTCTGCCGCCAATCAGGGCACAGCCTTGAGCAATGGCCGCGCAGGCGCACTCGTGCGTGTGCGCCTGCGCTCCGGGCGCGTCATCCAGGGTGTCGCCAACGTGCGGGGTGAAGTGCACGTCAATCCGTAATAAACTACAGCCAATAGTGAATTGAAAAATGACGTTACATTCGTCGTGGCTTCTGTTCACTAAAGTTCTCTTGTCTCTCGTCGTAACAGCAACTGTAAGCAAATCAAAAACGAGGACCAGGCTGTGAAAATCGACAACACTCATAAACCGGTAGGTAGTACACCGGGCGGCGACCAGCGGCCCAAGGCTGCCGGCCCGGCAAGTCCGGCAGCGCCCGCCGGTGCCCAAGTACAGCTTTCATCGCTGTCATCGGGCATGCAGAAGGCGGAGCAAATCATCGCCGCCACACCAATCGTTGATCAGGCGCGCGTCGACGAAATCAAACAAGCCATCAGCGACGGGCGCTTCCAGGTGGACGCCAACAAGGTCGCCGACGGGCTCATCGACAGCGTGCGCCAGATGTTGGCCGCGCAACCCGGTCGCGCATGAGCAGCGCCCGGTAACGCGTGAGTCATCCCGATCACGCGCGCTTCCTGACGCTCCTCGCCGACGAAGTCGCGCAACTGCGCGCCTTCGTCGACTTGCTTGCGCGCGAGGAAACGCTGCTGCTCGACGGGCAGACCGACGCCCTGCTGGCAGCAGCGGAAGAAAAAACCCAGCGTTATCGCGCGCTGCAGCGTCTCGCCGACGAGCGCCTGCGCGTGCTCGCGCGCCTCGGCCTGCCGGCCAC
>CBDTZF010000535.1:0-1527 GCA_965364825.1 uncultured Rhodocyclaceae bacterium
AGCGCTGCCAGCCGTCATGGTTCGCCAGAAAGCTGAACGCCGCACCGCGGTTGTAGAGCAGCACCAGATCAAAGAAACCCGTGACGCGGAAGACTTGGCCGTCGACCAGCCAGGACTGCATGAACAGCTTGCTGAGTTGATCGAGCACTACCACCACGCCGGCAAAGGCGAGCCATAGCGACATTCGCGGACGCATCATCATCGCCGGCGCTCAGGCGTGCGCGCGCGTTTCGCCAGCGCCATGCAGATTGCCATGGCAGCGAGCGCACAGGGTGGGGTGATCGGCGATGCTGCCGACGTCGGCGCTGTAGTGCCAGCAGCGTTCGCATTTGGGATGTGCCGAGGCATGTGCGTTGACATGCTCGTCGGCCGTATCGCCGGCCGCCAGCAGCGCCGCCGACGAGGTTTGCAGCACAAAGCGCAGATCGTCGCCGAGCGAGGCGAGGGCGGCGTAACGCGCGGGTGCTGCGTGCACCACCACATCGGCTTGCAGCGCAGAGCCGATGGTGCCTTGCGCGCGCAGCGTCTCGAGTTCTTTCTGCACGTCGGCGCGCGCCCCGCGAATCGTCTCCCAGCGGGCGTTCAGCGCATCTTCGTCTGCCAGTTCGGGCAGGGCGTGCCAAGTGCGGAGCATCACGCTGTCGCCGTCATTGCTGCCCTTGATGAACGGCCAGGCCTCTTCGGCCGTGAACGACAGCACCGGCGCCATCAGGCGCACCAGGGTCTGCGTGATGTGCCACAGCGCGGTTTGCGCGGCGCGGCGCGGCAGGCCGTCAGACTGCGTGGTGTACAGCCGATCCTTGAGGATGTCTAGGTAGAACGCGCCGAGGTCTTCGGAGCAGAAAATCTGCAGCGCCTGCACCACGCGGTGGAACTCGAACTGCGTGTAATCCGTTTCAGCCCGTTGCGCCATGCGGCGTGTCATGGCCAGTGCGTAGCGGTCGAGATCCAGCCACTCATCGACGGCGACGGCGTCTTTTTCAATATCGAAGTCGGCAGTGTTGGCGAGCAGGAAGCGCAGCGTGTTGCGCACGCGGCGATAAACCTCGACCACGCGGTCGAGAATCTCCTTCGAGATCGACAGTTCGCCCGAGTAGTCGGTGGAGGCTACCCACAGGCGCAGGATTTCAGCGCCGAGCTTGTCCGACACTTCCTGCGGCACGACCACATTGCCGACCGATTTGCTCATCTTGTGGCCCTTGCCGTCGACCGCAAAACCGTGGGTGAGCAGCGCCTTGTAGGGCGCATGGCCGTCGATGGCGCAGCCGGTGAGCAGCGACGAGTGAAACCAGCCGCGATGCTGGTCCGAGCCTTCGAGATAGAGGTCGGCACGCGGTCCTTCAGCGTGACCGTCCGGGTGTGAGCCGCGCAGCACATGCCAGTGCGTGGTGCCCGAATCGAACCACACATCGAGCGTGTCGCTCACCTTGTTGTAGTCCGCGGCGTCTTCGCCAAGCAGTTCGGCGGCATCGAGTCTGAACCACGCCTCGATACCCTCATTTTCCACGCGCTGGGCCACCTGCTCCA
>CBDTZF010000536.1:0-1523 GCA_965364825.1 uncultured Rhodocyclaceae bacterium
TGTGGCGCGTCGCGAGATGCTGCGCTCACAGACGTGGTAACCGCGTAGGTTTCATCTCGTCATTGGGTCAGCATGTGGCCGACGATGCCCAGCGCAAAGCCGGATACGGCGCCCATCGGCGGTGCCCAGTGTCTTTTCAGTGAGACCTGCGGTGCGATGTCTTCGAAGATCGAATAGAGGATGCCGCCGGCGGCGAACAGCATGATCGCCGACACCACCGTCGGATGGCCGGCCAGCCACAGGTGGCCGGTGACGCCGGCGATCGGCCCGAGTAGGGCCATGAGTGCGAAGAGGCCGATCAGCCGGCGTGGGCGGATGTTTGCCGTGTGCCGACGCATCTCGCGATAGGCGTTGAAGCCTTCGGGCAGGTTCTGCAGCGCCATGAGGCCGGCGAGCAATACCGCGCTTGCGTTGTCGATGGCGAACGCGGCGCCGAGGGCGAGCGATTCGGGAATGAAATCGGCCAGCATGGCGGCCAGCTGACCGGCCGGCGTGCGCAGGCGTGCGAGCAGCATGTCGATGCCCATGAAGGCGAAGCCGCCGCAGATGAAGAAAACGGCGGCGGTGAAGGTGTCGAGATGTTCAATGCCCTCTGGCACCAGCACCAGTGCCACCGCGGAGAGCAGTGCGCCGCCGCCGAAGGCGATCACGCTGTGACGGAATTCGTTCTCCAGCCAGCGTCGATGGATGTGTTCGTAGCGCGCTAACGCCGCCCCCAGTGGCATGGCCATGCCGGCCATGAGCGTGAATCCGACGATGCTTGCGATGTGTTCCATGGGCGCTCCATTGCTGCACAGCGGGGGAGGGGGCACTGCGCGACCGGCTAACCGCCGGCACCCTGACGGAAAATAGCGCAATGCATCACGCATGATAAATCCGCTGAACGGACAATGCGCGGATGGCGTTGATAGGCGATAACGCCGCTTTCGCCTTATCCTACGGTTTATCGACGCGCGCACGGCCTGCCCGCCGGCGCATGGTTTACCGAGGTGATGGCGACGCCTCCCAAACACTGAGAGGACAGCAATGAGCACAGAACGCGAATCGATGGAATTCGACGTCTTGATTGTCGGCGGCGGTCCGGCCGGGCTGGCGGCGGCGATCCGCTTGCGGCAACTGGCGGAGGAGAAGGGTCAGGAGATCAGCGTGTGCCTGATCGAAAAGGGGGCCGAGATCGGCGCGCACATTCTATCCGGCGCGGTCATGGACCCGCGTGCGCTCACCGAATTGATTCCCGACTGGAAAGAGAAGGGCGCGCCGCTCGACACGCTGGTGAGCGAGGATCGCATGATGTTCCTCACCGCATCCGGCGGACGCACCTTGCCCAACGCGCTGTTGCCCAAGTGCTTTCAGAATCACGGCTACTACATCGTCCGACTGGGCCATGTCGTCAAATGGCTCGGCGAACAGGCCGAGGCCGCCGGCGTCGAAGTCTATCCGGGCTTTGCCGGGGCCGAGTTGCTGTTCGACGAGTCTGGCGCCGTGATGGGCGTCGCCACCGGCGACATGGGCCTCACCCGCGA
>CBDTZF010000537.1:0-1519 GCA_965364825.1 uncultured Rhodocyclaceae bacterium
AAGCTTTGCGGCACCACCGGAACCGCGCAGTCCGGGCAATACTGGGTACCCAGCTTCACATAGAGCAGGCGCAGGAAGTGATACAGCTCGGTGAGTGTCGCCACCGTGCTCTTGCGCCCACCGCGGCTGGTGCGCTGCTCGATCGCGACGGTCGGCGGAATGCCGAAAATCGCGTCCACATCAGGCCGCGTCGCGGGCTGCACGAACTGACGCGCGTAGGCATTGAGCGATTCCAGATAGCGTCGCTGGCCCTCGCCGAAGAGGATGTCGAAGGCCAGCGTGGACTTGCCCGAGCCGGACACGCCGGTGATCACGTTGAATCCATGGCGCGGGATGTCGACGTCGATGTTCTTGAGATTGTGCTCGCGCGCATGGCGAATTTGCACCGCGCCCGGTGCCCGCACGCGATAGGCCGGCGTCGCTTCGGCCGCCATCGGTAGCACCGGCGTTTCGAGGGTGGCGGCGTAGTCGACCAGCGCACGCCCAGTGTGCGATTCGGCCTTTTGCATGAGCGTCTCGAGCGTGCCCTCGGCGACCAGCTGGCCGCCACCCTCGCCGCCTTCCGGGCCGAGATCGATCAGCCAGTCGGCGGCGCGAATCACGTCGAGATTGTGTTCGATGACGAGCAGCGAATGGCCCGCATCGACCAGTTTCCGGAAAGCGCCGAGCAGGCGCGCGGTGTCGTCGAAGTGTAGGCCGGTGGTCGGTTCGTCGAACAGAAACAGCGTGCCGCCGGGCGTCGTCGGCGCATGGCTCTTCTTGCGCTTGCCTGCCTTAACGGCAAACTGCGCCAGATGGCCGGCGAGCTTGAGGCGCTGCGCCTCGCCACCCGAAAGCGTCGGCACCGGTTGGCCGAGTCGCAGATAATCGAGCCCGACATCGACCAGCGGTTGCAGCGCGGTGGCAATCGCGGTGTCGCCAGCAAAGGCCGCCAGTGCCTCGTGCACGGTGAGTTCCAGCACCTCGGCGACATTGCGCCCGTCCAGCGTCAATTCCAGCACTTCGGGCCGGTAGCGTTTGCCGTCACAGTCCGGGCAGCGCAGATAGACATCGGAGAGAAACTGCATCTCGACATGCTCGAAGCCCGAGCCCTTGCAGGTCGGGCAACGCCCCTGACCGGCGTTGAAGCTGAAGGTGCCGGCGGTGTAGCCGCGCTGTTTAGCGGCGGGCAGGGCGGCGAAGCGCGCGCGGATCGCGTCCCACGCGCCGACGTAGCTCACCGGATTCGAGCGCGAACTCTTGCCGATCGGCGACTGATCGACCATCACCACGTCGGCGATCTGTTCGACCCCGTCGAGGCCGCCGTGCGCGCCCGGCGCATCGGTCGGTCGGCCGAAATGCTTAAGCAGCGCTGGATAGAGCACGTTCTGCACCAGCGTGGACTTGCCCGATCCGGAGACGCCGGTGACGCACAACAGCCGGTTCAGCGGCAGCGCAACGTCAATGCCTTGCAGATTGTGGGCGCGCGCCGCGCGCAGTACCAGGCGCGGCGTGTCGGCATCGACGTCGCGTTTCGCCG
>CBDTZF010000538.1:0-1503 GCA_965364825.1 uncultured Rhodocyclaceae bacterium
CACCGCGCAAGACGTCAGCGTACGACACGTAACGGTAGGTGCCCGGCGGCCCGGCAAAAGGGATGCGCAGCCAGTCGCTGCGCTGCCAGCCGCTACCGCTCTGGTCGGGCGGCGGCGGATAACGGGCGGCGCTCGCCGGGTCGACCAGTTGCAGCGCCGCGAGGGCAAGCTGCGGATAGCGTGGCGCGCCGAAACCCTCCCACAGGTAAATACTGCGTGCGATGCCGTCGGGATCGAATTCGACATGAATATGCCCGAGCGCCGCTGCACCGGCGCGGAACACGGCTGCCGGTGGCGCTTCACCAATGATGCGATTGCCACGCGAGGCCTGCACCACCGGCAGCACCACATTGCCGTTGACGCCGATGGCGGCGGCCAGCACGCGGTCGGCCGCCGGGTCGTCCGGGTTGGGCTCATTCAGGATGATATCGAGCACCACGACCCGGGCGCCGGCCTGGGTGAGCCGTTCGAGCAACGCGGCATGCACCGAACGGCGCCACGGCCAGCGTCCGATCTCGGCCAGACTGGAATCGTCGATGGCGACAATCGTGATTTCGTCGTCGGTGACATGCGTCCCCATCGACATCGCGGCGTCATAGCCGGTCTGGTCGATCCGCCAGCCCCACCCAAACCAGGTCGCAAATACTGCGAGCACGGCACACAGCAGCGTGACCATCAGCCATTCAACCGTACTGCGTTGCGTCACCGCGTCACTCCGTGGGGTTACAACAACAAAATCAATAGCGGCGCACCCCAGAACCACTTGGGCAGATGCGCCGGCACGACGACCTTCTGCGGCGCCGAATAGCTGCCCACAAATCCATCAGGATCGATCGCCCGCACGTGCAGGTAATAGGCACCCGCACCCGGAATCGGCAGCGTCATTTCGGGTGCCTCGACCTGCCCGCTGGCGATCACGCTGTTGAAACCGACGTCGTCGGCGAGTTCGTAGTCGAAGCGCTGGCCGGACTCACCGCCCCACGAAAAGTACATCGAACCGCCTTCGATGGTGGGCGCTGCCACCGCCGCCATCGCCGGGCGCACGGTAAGCGGCACGGGATCACCCCACGGCCCCGGGTCACCATTGGCACGGGTGCTGGCGACACGCCAGAAGTATTTGCCCGGATCGAGCGTGACGCGATGCGTCGTGCCCGCGATGGCGTCATCGCTCGCCAGCGGCTGCTCGAATTCTTCGTTTTGCGCCAGCATGAAACGGTAACTCGCCGCGCCCTGCGCGCCCGTCCACGCGAAGTCCACCTCGCCGGCCATTGCTTTGCCGCCGGGCCGGGGCGCACTCACAAAGGGCGGCTCGGGACGCGCCTTGAGGCGAATGCGGCGCTCGGCATCGCGCCCTTCAAGACCGAGCGAGTCGGTCGCGCGCGCGCGCATGAAGTAGTTGCCGTCGGGCAGGCCGTCGATCTTGAGGGCCGGCAGCGCCGCACGCGCATCGGCGACGATGCGCAAAAACCCCTCATCCTCTGCGACCTGGACGCGATAAAACAC
>CBDTZF010000539.1:0-1502 GCA_965364825.1 uncultured Rhodocyclaceae bacterium
CTACGCCAGGCTGCTTGAAATATATTCGGCCAACCGCAGCACCGCTTCGTTCGTTTCCCCGGGGGCGGTGTGAAGTCTCAGGTCGAGATGGCCCATTTCGGGGAACCCGTCGCGCTCGGTGAGGATTCTGACGCCTTCGGGGATGGTGCTTTGCGCCAGCACGGTCATGCCGAGGCCGGCGCGCACTGCGGCGCTGATACCGCTGTAGCTCGAACTGGTGTACGCGATGCGCCAGGGTATCTCGATCCGTTTGAGATTCTGCAGCACGCGGTGGCGATAGATGCACGGCGGCGGTGCAAGAACCAGTGACAGCGGGCGCTCCGCGTGCCGTGCGTGGTCCTGGCTGGTGATCCACACCATCGGCTCGGTGAGCACTTTGATGCCATCGCCATCGCTCGGCCCGTCATGCAGCGCGACCACCAGATCGAACTCCTTGCGCTCGAGGCGGCTGAGCAGATTCTTGCTCAGATCGCAGGTGACTTCGAGCATCACCTTCGAATGCGACTGCGCGAATTTGCCAAGGATGACGGGAAGCAAAGATGCGGTATATTCATGCGGTGCGCCCAGGCGCACGCAACCCGCGACCTTGGGCTGAAAAAGGCTGCCCACTGCTTCATCGTTGAGCATCAGGATCCGCCGACCGTAGTCGAGAAGAATGTTGCCTTGGTCAGTGAGGCGCACTCGGTGCGAGCCGCGCAGAAACAGCGGCGCGTCGAGCAATTCTTCCAGTCGGCGAATCTGCAGGCTGACCGCAGATTGGGTACGCCCGACCGCTTCGGCGGCGCGGGTAAAGCTGCCGGTTTCCACTGTTTTGATAAACGTTCTCAGCAGCTCGGTCGGAATGTTGATCACGTTGCTGCCTCATTTGCATCATAAATAATTTCATTTCAACTATTAAACCAATTCATGTCAACGCGCCTTTACTATGTTTTCCGTCAAGCGGAAATTCCTAGCCACAGGCTCACCTGACCCCTCTGAGGAAAAATCATGACCACGCTCAAGTACACCGAAGACCACGAATGGCTGCGCGCAGAAGGTGAGGATGAAGTGACGATCGGGATTACCGATCATGCGCAGAATGCGCTGGGCGACATCGTCTTTGTGCAGTTGCCCGATGTGGGCGACAGCTTTGCGGCCGGCGACGAGGCGGCGGTGATCGAATCGGTCAAGGCCGCAAGCGAACTCAAGATGGCGTTGGCCGGCACTGTTGTGGCCGTCAATGAAGCACTCGCCGACGCGCCGGGCGCGGTGAATGAAGATCCGCTCGGTGAAGGCTGGTTCATCCGTGTCCGCCTTGACGACCCGGCTGCGCTGTCGGGCCTGCTCGACCAGGCAGCCTATGACAAATTGATCGCCTGACCACTTTTATCAAGAGATCGCCCAAGCCATGAATGTGAACGATACGTCCAAAGCCGCGACGCTCACCGAACTCGAGCGGCGCGATGATTTTATCGGCCGCCATATCGGTCCCGACACTCCTGAAACCACTGCCATGCTGCAAG